>NZ_JBJLSJ010000012.1:0-125632 GCF_050871975.1 Kineococcus rugosus
GCGGCGGGGTCCGGTCGGCCGGCCCCCGCCGCGCGGTCGGGTCAGCCCGCGGCGCCGGGGTGCAGGACGACCTTCGTCCAGCCCTCCTCGCGCCGGTCGAAGCTGCCGTACGCCTCGGCCGCCCCGGTCAGGTCCAGCTCGTGGCTGACGATGAAACCGGGGGTGGCGACGCCGGCGGTGATGAGGTCGCGCAGCGCGACGTTGTACGCCTTGACGTTGCACTGACCGGTGCCCATCGACTGGCCCTTGAACCAGAAGGTGCCGTAGTCGAACGCGACCTTGCCCTGCTGGGCCAGTTCGTCCTGCGCGCCGGGGTCCTGCGGCAGGTAGACCCCGACGACGCCGATGCCGCCGGTGGCGGTGACGACCTGGACGAGCTGGTTGAGGGCCAGCGCGGGGTCCTCGTCGCCGGAGGCGTCGTGGGCCTGGTACCCGATGGCCTCCACGCCGCGGTCGACGCCGCGGCCGCCGGTGGCGTCCATGATCTGCTGCACCGGGTCCCCGGCGGAGTAGTCGACCGGCGTGGCCCCGGCCCGCTCGGCCAGCCGCAGCCGGTCGGGCTGCTTGTCGACGACGAAGACCTGCGAGGCGCCGCGGATGCGGGCCGAGTGCGCGGCCATCAGGCCGACCGGCCCGGCGCCCCAGACCGCCACCGAGTCACCGGGCTCGAAGCGCGACAGCTCCACCCCGTGCCAGCCCGTGGGGAAGATGTCGGACAGCATCGTGTAGTCGAGTTCCTTCTCCGTGCCGCCGGGCAGCACGAGGGCGTTGAAGTCCGCCCAGGGCACCCGCAGGAACTCGGCCTGACCGCCGGCGTACTCGCCCATCGCGGCGAAGCCGAACGCCGCACCGGCGGTGCCGGCCTGGTTGGCGCGCAGGCAGAACCCGGTCTTGCCCTTCACGCACGTCGGGCAGGTGCCGCAGGCCACGTTGAACGGCAGGCTGACGCGGTCGCCGACCTTCAGGCGGTCCACGCCGGAGCCGACGGCCTCGACGACGCCCATGTTCTCGTGGCCCAGGACCCGGCCGGTCTCCATGTCGGTGCGGCCCTCGTACATGTGCAGGTCCGAGCCGCAGATGTTCGTGCTGGTGATGCGGACGACCGCGTCGGTGGGTGCTTCGATCCGCGCGTCGGGGACGTCCTGCACCGAGACGTCGAACGCGCCGTTGTAGACGAGTGCCTTCACGGTGTTCCTCCTTGGTCGGGTCGTTCGGGGAGTTCCTCAGCGGGCGAGGAAGTCGAGGAGCACCCGGTTGAACTCCTCGGCGTGGCTGACGTTGATGCCGTGCGGGCCGTCGGCGACGACGTGCAGGACGCTGCCGGGGATCGCGGCGTGGGTGCGGGCCCCGGACCCCTCGAACGGCACGGTGCCGTCGCCGTCGCCGTGGATCACCAGGACCGGGACGTCGACGCGGGTGAGGTCGTCGCGGAAGTCGGTGGTGCCGAAGGACTCCATGGCCTTCAGGGCGGCCTTGTGGTCGGCCTGCCGGGTCAGCGCGAGGGCGTCCTGGCGCTGGGCCTCGGTGACCTTCAGCACGCCGTCGACGGAGAAGAAGTCGGTGACGAAACCGTCGTAGAAGGCGTCCTCGTCGGCCTCCAGGGCCGCGGTCATCTGCGCGGCCTGCTCCTTCGTGAGGGGCCCGTCGGGGTTGTCCTCGCCCTGGGCCATGAACGGGGGGACGGCGGCGGCGAACACGACGCTGCGCAGACGCTCGTGGCCGTGCCTGGTGAAGTAGCGGGCGACCTCACCGCCGCCCATGGAGAACCCGACGAGGGTCACGTCGGTGAGGTCGAGGGCCTCGAGCAGGGCGTGCAGGTCGTCGGTGAGGGTGTCGTAGTCGTAGCCGCCGCGGGTCTTGTCGCTGCGCCCGAAACCGCGGCGGTCGTACGTGACGACGCGGTACCCGGCGGCGGTGAGGGCGGGGACCTGCTCGGACCAGGACGCGCCGGACAGGGGCCAGCCGTGGACGAGCACGACGGGACGGCCGGTGCCGCCGGTGTCGTCGACGTGCAGGTCGGTGTTCCTGAACAGCCCGTGGTGGGCGGTGATCTCGGTCATGGTGTCCCCCTCGGGGCGTCGGACAGCGGGTTCGGTCCGGATGAGGCACCGGTCGGGTGCTCAACCACGTCGTCGAGCCTGCCCCCGGCCGGGCGACCGCGCCCGCTGGAAACCCCGGCGTGCGGGGTCGCGGGTGCGGCCGCACCCTGGGGCGGTGCAGCCCGCCGCTCCCGCGTCCCCGCCCCCGGTCTCCCGCGCCCGGACCGCCGCGCGCTGGGCGCTGGGCGGCGTCCTGGTGTTCGCGGGCGTCTCGCACCTGACCTTCGCCCGCCGCGAGTTCACCGCGCAGGTGCCGCCGTGGGCGGTGGACGCCTCGCCGTTCTCCGCCGACGACGTCGTGCTGGTGTCGGGGGTCGCGGAGATCGCGCTGGGCGCCGCGCTCGTGGCGTTCCCCCGCGAGCAGCGCCGGACGGGCGCGCTGGCGGCGGCGTTCTTCGCGGCCGTCTTCCCCGGGAACGTCTCGCAGTGGCGGCACCACCGCGACGCGTTCGGCCTGGACACCGACACCAAGCGCGCGGTGCGGCTGCTGGGGCAGCCGGTGCTGGTGGCGTGGGCGTGGTGGTCGACCCGCCAGGACCCGGCCCGCTGACGTCCCGCCGACGGCCAGCGCGGCGCCTCAGCCGGCGGCCGGGGCCACCAGGCCGCCCTCGGGCTGCTCCTCGTCCTGCCGGGCCAGCCACCGCTCCAGCTCCGGCCCGGGCAGCGGCCGGGAGTGCAGGTAGCCCTGCGTCTCGTCGCACCCCAGGGCCCGCAGCACGTGCAGGACCTCCGCGGTCTCGACGCCCTCGGCGACCACCCGCAGCCCGAGCCGGTGCGCCAGGGCGACGGTGCCGGCCACGATGTCGTCGGCGCGGCGGTCCACCCCGACGTCGGCCACCAGCGACCGGTCCAGCTTCAGCTCGACCGCGGGCAGGTCGCGCAGGTACGCCAGGGAGGAGTACCCGGTGCCGTAGTCGTCGATGCTGATCTCCAGCCCGCGGGCCGACAGTTCGGTCAGCTGCGCGACCGAGCTCTCCGCGTCGGCCATGATCGACGTCTCGGTCACCTCCAGCACCAGCCGCTGCGGCGGCAGCCCGGTCGAGGCCAGGACGTCGTCGACGAGGGCGACCAGGCTGGGGTGGGTCAGGCACGACGCGGACAGGTTCACCGACAGCCGCAGGTCCCGGCCGAGCGCGCGCCAGCGGACCGCCTGGTCGGCGGCCTGCCGCAGGACCGCGTCCGTCAGGGCCGGCACCAGGCCGTACTCCTCGACCAGCGGCAGGAACGCGTCCGGGGCGACCAGCCCGCGCCGGGGGTGGCGCCAGCGGACGAGCGCCTCCACCCCGACGACCCGCCCGTCGCCGCCCACCTGCGGTTGGTAGTGCACGTCCAGCCACCCGGGGTCGGCCCCGTCGGCGGCGTCGGGGTGCCCCAGCAGGACCTTCAGGTCCTCCACCAGCCGGGACCGCTCGGCGGCCTCCCGGGCCGCGTCCTCGTCGTGCACCGCGGCCCCGGCCCCACCGGCGGCCTTGGCGCGGTACATCGCGGCGTCGGCCAGCGCCAGCAGCTGCTCGGGGTCGACGGCGTCCGCGCTGCCGGCGATGCCGATGCTGCCGCTGACCAGCAGGCGCCGCCCCTCGATGACGACGGGCACCGACGTGGTCCGGGCCAGGGTCTCCACCACGGCCCGGGCGGCCTCCAGCGACCCGGTGGGCAGGACGGCGGCGAACTCGTCCCCGCCCAGGCGGGCGGTGAAGGCGTCCGGGCCGGCGGCGCTGCGCAGGACGGCGGCGGCGCTGCGCAGCAGCTCGTCCCCGACGCGGTGGCCGAAGCGGTCGTTGACCTGCTTGAACCCGTCCAGGTCGACGGTGACGAGGGTGAGCTCGCGACCGGCGTCGAAGTCGCCGCGCAGCCGCTGGTGCAGCGCCCGGCGGTTGGGCAGCCCGGTCAGGTCGTCGGTCAGCGCCTCCCGCCGGTGCACGACGAGGTCGGCGAGCAGCCGGATCAGGCGCACCCCGCGGACCGAGACGCTGACCGCGCCGAGCCCCGCGGTCAGGGCGGCGGCCCGCACGGCCCCACCCTCCAGGGCGCCGGTGCTCAGGCCCGCGGCGACCAGCACGGCCACGCAGGCCAGCAGGACGACGAAGGCGCCGGTGGCGGGCGCGGTGGTGGTCACCGGACGGGCCAGCGGCGGGGTGGCGCGCAGCACCGCCGCGACCGCCAGGGAGCAGACCAGCAGCGTCCAGCCCGTCTCGGACAGCGGCCCGTTGCCCACGGCCGCGGCGGGGTCGAGCACCCCGGCCAGCTCCACGGCCACCACCGCGGCCAGGGACGCCGTGAGGGCCCAGGCGCGGGCGTCGCGCCGCAGGCCGCCCAGGTGGATCACGGTGGCGGCGCTGCCCAGGAGGGTGATCTCGGCGCACAGCCGCAGCAGCCACAGCAGCTCCTGCCACAGCGGCCACGCCGCGACGGGGGACCCGACCACCGGCAGCAGCAGGGTGCCCAGCGCGGTCAGGGCGAACAGGGCCCCGAGCCCGTTGAGCCAGTCCCCGGGTTCGGTCAGGAGCGTCCCGTAGCGGTTCCAGCGGATGACGCCCTGGTACAGCAGCGGGCAGGCGGCCAGCACGCCGACGGCGAGCAGCGCGCCGCCGCCGCCGGTCCCGTCCAGGGGACCGGCGACCGTCAGGCAGTCCGCCACCCCGGCCACGGCCGCGGAGGCCGCGGCCACCCACGCGGTGCGGGCGAACCAGCGCCACACCGGGGCCTCCGCGCGCACCGACCGGGCCCGCCAGGTCACCACGACGGCGGCGCTGGCGAACATCAGCAGCCGCAGCGCCGAGCGCACGACCACCGGCCACAGCGCGTCCCGCTCCAGCAGCAGGCCCGTCGGGACGCGGGCCTGGGCCACGGACAGCGTGACCGCGCTGAGGAGGCACAGGGCGACGGCGGGCAGGGGGGAGCCGCCGACCACCGCCCGCCGCGCGGTCCCGAGGATGTCCACACCGGTAGGCATCGGCCGCTGCGGGCCCGGTGCCGAGAGCCCGAACGAGCGACGTCCCTCAGCCCCCGGCGGCGAGGTCCCGCAGCGCGTCCAGGACGGTGCGGACCCCGCGCCGGGCCAGCGCCTCGGGCCGCAGCAGCGCGTCGACGCACCGGTTGACGCCCACGTCGGCCAACGGCCGCACGACGACGCCGGGCTCGGGGCGGGTGGTGCGCGCCGGCAGCAGCGCGAGCGCGTCGCCGGAGGCCACCACCGAGGCGGCGACGAAGAACTCGTTGATGCGGTGCACCACGTCCAGGGGGCGGCGGGCGGCCGCGGCGACCACGTCGAGCGCCCCGGCCAGCGGGAACCCCTCGTGCACCGAGATCCACCGCTCGCCCGCGACGTCGGCGACGGTCAGCTCCTCGCGGTCGGCGAGCCGGTGGCCGGTGGCGAGGGCGACGTGCAGGGGCTCCACGAGCAGCGGGACGACCCGCAGCCGCCGGGTGGGCCAGCCGGGCCCGGCCTCGGGGCGGTGGGCCACGACGACGTCGTAGTCGGCCACGAGGGCGGGGAACTCGTCCTGGGCGACGTCCTCGTCGGCGCACCGCAGCGGCGGGGTCCCGTCCAGGGCGGTGAGCAGCGGCCCGAACCAGGCGAGGGCGGCGGAGTGGAAGGCGGCGACGGAGACCGGGGTGGCGGGGGACTCCAGGTGGTCGGCGACGGCGCGGCGGGCCGCGTCCATGGCGGTGGCGACGTCGACGGCCGCGGCGGCCAGCGCCTCGCCCGCGGGGGTCAGCACGAGCCCGCGCCCGCGCCGGGCGGTCAGGGGGGTGGGGCTGGTGCGCTGCAGGGCGGCCAGCTGCTGCGACACGGCGGAGGGGGTGACGTGCAGCGCGCGCGCCACCGCGACGAGGCTGCCGCGCTCGGACAGCTCGCGCAGGATCGTCAGCTGCCGCTCGTCCACGTAGCGATGCTAAACGGTCGGTTCAGGAACTCGCGCTGGACTGCACGGTTGCCGTCGCGCATCCTCGGCGGGTGCGTGATCGACGGGTGGACGCCCTGCTGCTGGCCGTCGCCGTGGTGTGGGGCAGCAGCTACCTCGCGGCGAAGGTGCTCGTCGACGTCGCCGGGGCGCTGCCGGTCCTGGCGCTGCGCTACGCCGTGGCGGCGCTCGCGCTGGGCGCGGTGGTCGTCGCCACCCGCGCCCGGCTGGGCCGGGACGAGCTGCGGTGGGGCCTGGTCCTGGGCCTGTCCCAGGCCGCGGTCCTGCTGCTGGAGACCTTCGGCCTGGCCGGGACGACCGCGACGAACGCGGGGCTGCTGATCTCCACCACGATCCTGCTGACCCCCGCCGTCGAGGGGCTGGTCACCCGGTCGTGGCTGCCGCCGTCGTTCTTCGCCGCGGCCCTGGTCGCCGTCGTCGGGGTCGGGCTGCTCGTGGGGGGCGGCGGCTGGCGGGTCCCCGGCGGCGGCGACCTGCTGGTGCTGGCCGCCGCGCTCGTGCGCGCCGCCCACGTGACGGCCATCGGCCGGGTGACGCGGCGGACGCCGCTGGACCTGCGCGGCCTGACGCTCGTGCAGCTCGCCGTCGGCGCGGCGGTGGCCCTGGTGCTGGCCCCGGCGGCGTCGCTGGACCTGGTGCGGTCGGCGACGCCCGCGCAGTGGGCGCAGATCGCCTACCTGGCCCTGGGGTGCAGCGTCTTCGCGTTCCTGGCGCAGTCGTGGGCGGTGCGCCGGACCTCGGCGGCGCGGGCGAGCCTGCTGCTGGGCACCGAGCCGCTGTGGGCGGTGGTGTGCGGGCTGGCCCTGGCCGGGGACGCGCTGGGGGTGGCCGGGGTCGCCGGGGCGGTGCTGCTGCTGGGCGCGACGTTCGCCGGGCAGCGGATCGAGACCCGCGCCGGTGCGGCCGTCCCGGCGCCGCGCGCGGACCCGGGCGTGCCTCCCGCCCACCTCGTCCGGGCCCGGACCGGCTGGCAGGATCGACCCCGTGAGTGAGAACCCGAGCACGATCGACCGGATGCGCGCCCTGCCCAAGGTGTCGCTGCACGACCACCTCGACGGCGGGCTGCGGCCGTCGACGATCGTCGAGATCGCGGGGGCCAACGGCCACCGGCTGCCGACGACGGACCCGGAGGAGCTGCGCGCCTGGTTCCGCGACGCCGCCGACTCCGGCACCCTCGTCCGCTACCTGGAGACGTTCGACCACACCATCGCGGTCATGCAGGACCGCGAGTCCCTGGCCCGGGTCGCCACCGAGGCCGTCCTCGACCTCGCCGCCGACGGCGTCGTCTACGGCGAGCTGCGCTACGCCCCCGAGCAGCACCTGCAGCAGGGCCTGACCCTCGACGAGGTCGTCGTGGCGGTCGAGGAGGGCATGCGCCGCGGGGAGCAGCTCGCCGCCGAGGCCGGGACCCCGATCACCGTCGGGACCCTGGTCACCGCGATGCGGCACGCCGACCGCGGCCTGGAGATCGCCGAGCTCGCGCTGCGGCACCGCGACGCCGGCGTCGTCGGGTTCGACATCGCCGGGGCCGAGATCGGGTTCCCGCCCTCGAACCACCTCGCCGCGTTCGACCGGCTGCACGCCGAGAGCTTCCCGGTCACCATCCACGCGGGGGAGGCGTTCGGGCTGCCGAGCATCGCCGACGCCGTGCACACCTGCGGGGCCGAGCGCATCGGCCACGGCGTCCGCATCGTCGAGGACGTCGAGCTCGGGGAGGGCCGCGACGAGCTCGGCCTGCCGAACGCCCGGCTCGGCCGCCTCGCGACGTGGGTGCGCGACCGCGGGATCGTGCTGGAGCTGTGCCCGTCGAGCAACGTGCAGACCGGCGCGGCGACCAGCGTCGCCGAGCACCCGGTCACGGTCCTGAAGGACCTCGGGTTCTCGGTGTCGGTCAACACCGACAACCGGCTGATGTCGGGGACGTCGCTGTCGCGGGAGTTCGCGCTGCTCGTCGACGAGGCCGACTGGGACGTGGCCGACGTCGAGCGGGCGACGATCACGGCGCTGTCGGCGTCGTTCCTGCCGTTCCCGCAGCGCCTGGCGCTGGCCGCGACCGTGATCCGCCCGGCCTACGCCTCGGTCGCCGCCGGCTGACCGTACGTCCGGAGCACGTCGCGGGCCGTCCTGAGGAGGTCCGCGACGAGCTCGGGCGGGTCGAGCACGACGACGAGCGGCCCGAGGCCGAGCAGCACGGCGCGGGCCGCGGGCAGCGCGCGGAACACCGCGCCGACCTCCACGAGCGACTCCCCGCCGACGACGACGGGGTCGACGACGGGTTCGGCGACCAGCTGCGCGTCGGCGATGCGCAGCAGCATCCCGGCGTCCTCGGGGGCCACCCGCAGCCGCACGGCCACCCCGGCGCCCGGCGGCCGCTCCACCTGCCCGCGCAGCCGCGCCCACACCGCGGGCAGGGCGGGCAGGTCGGCGGGGACGGGGTCGGCCAGCACCTCCACGCCCGTGACGCGGTCGACGCGGAACAGCCGCTCACCGGCGTCGGTGCGGGCCACCAGGTACCAGGTCCCGCCCTTGGCGACGAGCCCGATCGGGGCCAGGGCGCGGGTCGAGGCCCCGGTGGCGCCGGCGGAGCGGTAGGTCACCCGCACGGCGCGGGCGGAGAACACCGCCTCCTGGAGCGCGGCGAGGTGCGGCGGGGTCGCCTCCCGCGAGCGCCAGCCGGCGGGTTCGACGAGGACCCGTTCGGCGGCGCGCTGGAACGGGGCGCGCCGGTCGGCGGGGGTGGCGGCGAGCAGCTTGCGCACCGCGGACTCCCAGGCGGGGCGCTGCGGGTCGTCGACGCCGGCCGAACCGGAGAACAGCGCCCGGGCCTCGGCGGTGGTGAACCCGGTGACGTCGGTGCGCCAGTCCTCCACCAGCGAGATGCCGCCCCCGCGGCCGCGTTCGGTCCAGACCGGGACCCCGGCGCTGGACAGGGCCTCGACGTCGCGCAGGACGGTGCGGGAGGACACCTCCAGGCGGGCGGCGAGGTCGGGGGCGGTGAGCCGGCCGTGGGTCTGGAGCAGAAACAGCAGGGAGAGCAGGCGGTCGGCGCGCACGGTCCCGAGGATCCCACGAGAACATGACAGGAGGTGTCGTGTTCAGGTGGCAGCGTGGCCGTCGTGACCGATCCCCGTGACCAGATGCACCGCGCCGCCGACCTCGCCGGCGTCCTCGTCGCCGCCGTCCCCGCCGACGCCCTCGACCGCCCCACGCCCTGCACCGAGTGGGACGTCCGCGCCCTCCTCGGGCACCTGGTGGCCGTGACCGCCCGCGTCGCGCACATCGCCCGCGGCGGTTCCCCCTCCGACCTGCCCACCGTCCTCGACGCCGAACCGCAGGGGGGTTTCGCCGCGGCCTACGCCGCCGGGGTGGCCGGGGTCCGGCAGGCGTGGGCCGACCCCGCGGTGCTCGGCGCGACCGTGCACCACCCCGCCGGGGACATGCCCGGCGCGGCCGGGGCGACGATCTACGCCCAGGAGTTCGCCACCCACGCCGTCGACCTCGCGGTCGCGCTGGACCGCACCGACCTGCTCGACGAGGAGTTCCTGGAGCAGGTCCTGCAGATCGCGGTGCGCTTCGTCCCCGCCGAACGGCCGGGTTTCCCGTTCGGCCCGCCGGTCCCGGTGGCCGGGGACGCCCCCGCGCACGTCCGGTTGTCGGCCTGGCTCGGCCGTTCCCTGCCCGGCCGTTCCCTGCCCGCCCCCGCGGTCGAGGGTTGACCCCGTCCGGCGGGAACCCCCGGTCGGGATCAGTGGCGGGCGCGGTTCGCCTTGGCGATCTTCTTCCACTCGCGCCGGCGGTCGGCGGCCAGCCTGGCGTCGGCGCGGGAGGCGAACCACGCCTGTTCCCGTTCCAGCCGCCGGTAGTTCTCCAACCGGCGCTGGTCCAGGACCCCGGCGCCGATCGCGGCGAGCACGGCGCACCCGGGTTCGGAGGTGTGCGAGCAGTCGGAGAACCGGCAGTCGACGGCGACGTCCTCGACGTCGGCGAACGTCCGGTCGAGGGCCTCGCCGAGTTCGGCGACGCCGAGGGTGCGCAACCCGGGGGTGTCCACCAGGACCAGCCCGCCGGGAACGGGCACGAGTTCGCGGGTGACCGTGGTGTGCCGGCCCTTGCCGTCCACGGAGCGGACCGCGCCGACCTCGAACCGGTCCTCGCCGAGCAGCAGGTTCGCCAGCGTCGACTTCCCCGCCCCGGAGGCCCCGAGCAGGACCACGGTGCCGCGCAAGTGGTTCCGCAGTTCCGCGACCGACTCCGGGTCGTCGTGCCGGACGGCGACGACCTCGACCCCGACGGCGTCGCCGCGGACCCGGTCGAGGATCGCGGCGAGTTCTGCGTCGCCGAGCAGGTCGCTCTTGGTGAGCGCCACGACGGGCTGGGCGCCGGAGTTCCAGGCCAGCGCCAGGAAGCGTTCCACCTTGCCGTTCGTGGTCCGGGAATCGGCGCCGAGGGCGATGACGACCGTGTCGACGTTCGCGGCGAGCTGGTGCTCGGCCGAGCGGCCGCTCACCGAGGCGCGGGCCAGGACGGTGCGGCGGGGCAGGACCCCGACGACGCGGACGCCGTGCGGGTCGTCGAGCAGGAGCCCGACCCAGTCACCGGTGGTGGGGCCGGGCACGAGGTGCCCGGCGGGGACCTCGACCCGCTGCGGCCCGAGCGGGGTCTCGACGTCGCACGCCCCGCGGTGCACCCGCACCACCCGTGCGGGCAGCAGGTGCCGGCCCGCGTGCGGGGACGCCTCGTGGAACGCCCGCCAGCGGCCGGCCCAGTCCTCGTCCCAGCCGAGCCGGGCCAGCGGGTCGGTGGGGTTCTCGTCGTCCTGGACGTCGTTCGGCACGCCACGAGGCTAGGTTTCGCCGCGACCGGGGGCGAAGGGTTTTCAGAGGGTGACGACGACGCGGCCGCGCAGGCGCCCGGCCTCCCCGTCGGCGTGGACGGCGGGAAGTTCGGCCAGCGGGCGGCGGTCGGAGACGTCGACCCGGAGTTCGCCCGCGTCGACGAGGCGGGACAGCTCGGCGAGCTGCGCGGTGTCGTTGCGGACGTAGAGGATCTTCCAGTGGACGTCGCGGGCGTCGTCGCCGGTCAGCGGCAGCGGGGGAGCGCTCACGGCCGTCCCGCCGTCGCGCACCAGGTCGGTGAGGCGGCTGAGTTCGGCCGGGTCGCCGGAGACGTTGTTGAACAGCAGGTCGACGGGTCCGGTGAGGGCGTCGGCGAGGGGAGTGGTGGCGTAGTCGACGACCTCGTCGGCCCCGGCGGCCTCCACCGCGGCGCGGCTGCGGGGGCTGGCGGTGGCCACGACGTGGGCGCCGGCGCGCTTGGCGAGCTGGACGGCGAAACCCCCGACCCCGCCGCCGGCGCCGTTGACCAGGACGCGCTGCCCGGCGGTGAGCCCGCCGTGGTCGAACAGGCCCTGAAACGCCGTGAGCCCGGCGACGGGCAGGGCGGCGGCGTCGGTCAGCGGGATCGACCGGGGGGCGGGGACGAGCAGGTCGCGGGGGACGGCGGCGAACTCCGCCGCGCCGCCGCCGACGGGCACCCCGAGGAAGGCGACGACCTGCTCGCCGGTCCCCTCGACGGTCCCGGCGAGGTCGAGGCCGGGGGTGTAGGGCAGCTCGACGGGGATGAGCTCGGTCATCCAGCCGCCGCGGATCGCGGCGTCGACGGCGTTGAAGGTGGTGGCCGCGACCCGGACGAGGACCTCGCCGGGACCGGGTTCGGGGCGTTCGACGTCGGTGACCGCCAGGGCGTCGGCGGTTCCGTACCGGGTGATCTGGACTGCGCGCACGGTGGTTCCCTCTCGTCGGGTGCTCCCCAAGTGCTCCGAATTCGAAGCACACGAGGAGCGTACGACTGCTTCGAATTCGATGCAAGTAGGATGGCGGGGTGACTTCGCGCGGACTGGACGACCAGCAGCTGGCGGCGTACTTCACGCTGACCGAGGTCGGCAACCTGCTCCAGCAGGCCGTCTCCGACCAGCTGCGCGCCGACGGGGACCTGAGCCCCGTGCAGTTCCAGGTCCTCGCCACCCTCGGCGATGCCGGCGCCACCGCCCTCCGGATGACCGACCTCGCCGACCGGATCGTCTACAGCCGCAGCGGTTTCAGCTACCAGGCGGCCCAGCTGGAGAAGCGCGGCCTCATCGCCCGCGAACCGTCCCCGCACGACGAGCGCAGCACCGTCGTCCGGCTCACCGACGCCGGTCGCGACCTGCTGGCCCGGGTGATGCCCGGGCACGTCGAGGTGGTGCGTGGACTGCTGTTCGAGCACATGCCGGCCGCCGACCTCGCCGCCCTGGGCGCTGTGCTCGGCCCCGTCCGCGACCGGCTGCGCGCCGCGCCGCCGCGCTCGGCCCGGCCCCGGGGCACCGCCCGCCGCGCGGACCGGTGAGCCCCGCCCCTCGTCGGGGGTGGGTCAGTGGCCGGGCAGGCTCGTGACCAGACCGATCGTCACGAGCAGGTACGACACCGCGATGGTCACGAGGAACACGCGCTCGCTGAGGCCGAAGGCGCGCCGCCGCAGGTGGGGGACCACCAGGGCGATCACCAGGCAGGTCAGGGAGGCCGCGGCCAGCAGGTGCAGCAGGTGCAGGGCGGTGCCGACGGCCGTGCCGGTGAGCGCGTCGGCGAAGGTGCCGGTCAGCGAGTAGCTGATCGCGAACCAGGCGACGGCGGCGATCAGGTGCAGGGTCCCGGTCCGCGTCCGGGGGGCGCCCTCCAGGTCGGTGGGCAGGTGGGGCAGGACCACGAAGAGGGCGGCCAGGACCAGCAGCCAGGTCACCGTCGAGGTCCGGTGCTCCCAGGTGGGCAGGGCGAGCGCGACGGTCCCCGCCAGTCCCGCCCACGCGGCCGCACCGACCCACGTCATGGCCGTGGACAACGGGCGGGTGCGGCCGACGGCGTAGTCGCTGACGGCGTGCCGCACCGGGGAGTACCCGCTGGGCACGAGGTGCAGAGCGGTGAACAGGCCCAGGCGGGTCGCCATGAGAGCGGCGGTGGGGACGGCGACGAGAGCGGTGGGGATCACTGGTCCTCCTGCGTGGGGGCGGGGGCGGGGGCGGGGCGGCGGACCTCGTCGTGCAGGGCCCGGACGGTGGTGGCCAGCCCGGCGGCGTCGAGGCCGATGCGCCGGGCGCTGCGCTCCAGCGCCCCGCCGAGGAGGTCGGTGCACCGCTGCCGGGTCGACCTGCCGAGGTCGGTGACCTCGAGCCGGCGCACGTTGCCGGCGCCGGCCGGGGCCGTGTCGCGCAGCAGGCCGGCCGACATGAGCTGGCGCACGAGCGCGCTGGTGGACGGTTCGGAGACGCCGAGGGCACCGGCGAGCTGCCGGCCGGTGATGCCGGGGTGCTCGGAGGTGATGACGAGCGCCACGTAGCGGTGGTAGCTGAGCCCCTCGGGGCGCAGCACCCGCTCGGCGTGCCGGTCGAGGGTCCGGACGAGGTCGTGCAGTTCGTGCGCGAGGTCCACGACGAGCAACTTAGGCTCCTAATTCAGTGGGGTCAAGGGTGTGGGCGCCATCGACGGCGACCGCTCCCACGATCGGGGGGCTGGGGCCTGTCCTGCGGATCGCGCACGGCAACGTCGCGGTCACGTCGAAGAGCGCACTGGGCGTCCTGGTCCCTCATCCCTCCGAGGGGACGAGCTCGCTCGGGACGGCACCCGGCCGCGAAGGTCGGTGAACCGCTGGATCTGCCCGACCCCGCCCTGCCAGGGTGTGAACGTGATCGCGACGCAGCCGACGGTGCCGGGCAGCTCCAGCCACATGCAAGCACCGTGGGTTCCTGCCCCCGCGCTGGTCACCGCCAGCACGATCGCAGGACTCCTCGTCGTCGCGGCCTACACCGGCGGCGTCCTGCTGCCGTACTTCGTCAACGACCTGCACCACCTCACGTACGAGCAGCTGACCAGCGGAGCCCACGATCCGAAGGACCTGTGGCCGGCCGGTGCTGGGGTCCTGGGTGCGTGGGTGCACCTGGCTGGTCTCAGCGCCGTGGTGCTCGGATGGCTGGTCACCGCACCCGCAGCGGTGGTCAGCGCCTTCGCTCTGCGTTCGGCGCTGGGGCACCGCTCGACGGCCCCCGGCGCGAGGCGACGCCTGGCGCTGCACGTCATCGTCGTGGCGCTGCTGGTGTCCGCGACGGTGGTCAGGTTCACCCCCCTCGGTGCTGCGTTGGCCACCTGGAGCCTGGACTGACGACCCTGGCCGTCGCGCGTGGGCGGAGCATGCGATGACCTCGCGGTCATCCCGCGATCCGGGTGCAGTCGTCGTGGATGACCCGCAGCACAGGTCCTAGGCGGTCAGCACCGCCCCCGTGAACAGCGCCCCGACCAGGTGCAGGTCGTCCAGCCCGGCCAGCTCGGCCGGCGGCAGCGGCGGCAGGACGCGGGTCCCGGCCTCCGCGCACGCCAGCCGCAGGTCGGCGTCGTACTCCTGCGGCGCGGCCCGCGCGTCCAGCAGCGCGACGGTCGTGGCGAGCTTGCGCACGGTGTCGGGGTCGCGGGCCACGACGGTGACCGCCGAGGCCGGGAACTCCGCGGCGACCACGTCGACCAGCGAGCCGACGGCGGCGGACTCGTGGGCCACGACGCAGCGCGCCCCGGCGGCCAGCGCCGAGCACAGCGCCCGGGCCGCGCCGCCGAACTCCTCCGGCGGCAGGATCGCGACCGGCGGCGGGCGGCGGCCCCCGGCGGCCACGGGCAGCAGCAGGTCGAGCTTGTCGGCCCACCCCGCCCAGCGCACGATCGTGTCGACGCAGCCGTCGACCTGCGCGACGGCCTCGGAGATCCGGCAGCGGTGCGCCCGGCGCACCTGCTCGACGAACGCGCTGCGGCCGGACTCGACCTCCGAGGCCGCGGCCAGCAGGGCCCGGCCCCGGCGCGCGGCGCTCTGCGCGGTGGGCCGGGCCCCCGCCGGGCGTGCGGTGGGGGACTCACCCACGGCACGCCCGGACGAGGTCGAGGGCGTCGCGGCGCGGGTCCGGCGGGGCGGGGACCTCGGTGCCGAGCTCACCGCCCCAGACGGTCACCGACCCGGCCCCGGCCAGGTGCGGCAGGGCGTCGGCCGCCGAGCGGATCGAGCGCACCCCCACGACCGGTCCCGGCGGCGGCCAGGCGCTGTGCCGGCCCACCGTCGCCACGCCCGGGGGCGCCCACCAGCCGCCGGGGGGCAGCCCGGCGGGCAGGCCCGCGGTCGCGTCGAGCACCTCGCGCGCGGCCCGGGCCAGGTGCGGGGTGGGGACGGGGCCGACGGCGGTGGCCCGGTCCAGCGGGTGGCCGGTCCGCAGCCGCGCCACGACGGGGGCGGCGCGCGCGACGAGCGCGTCCACGACCGTCCGCTCGGCCAGCACGCGGGACCCGCCCGGGCGCTCGTGGGCGCCGCCGATCGCGGCCTCCACCAGGGCGGTGGCGACCTCCTCCAGGTCGGCGCCGGTCAGCACCACGTCGACGTGCGGGGCGTCGACGCGGTGCAGCAGCGGCGTCCCCCGGCGGGCCAGGGCGACGCCGACCCCGCGCAGGTCGTCGGCGGACCCGTCGGCGCGGACCGCGACGAGGTCGGGGTGGGACCACAGGGCCGCGTCGGCCGCGGCGTCGGCCCCGGGCGCCGAGCGCACCAGGCCCGGCGGGAGCCCGGCCTCCTCGAAGAGGCGGACGAGCTGGCGGGCGGTCGCGGCGGCGGCCGGGCGGGCCCGCAGGACGACCCCGCAGCCGGTGGCCAGGGCGGCGACGACGGCGCTGAGCGCGTCCGCGGCGCTGGTCCGCCAGGTCGTGAGCAGCACCACGACCCCGCCGCCGGGCCGGTGCGCGGCCCCGACGGCCTCCAGCTTGTCGGCCCACCCGGCGGCGGAGAAGGCGGCCGCGTGGGCGGCGGGGGCGTCGAGGGTGAAGCCCGCGGCCAGCGGGCGGCCGGTGGTGAGGGCGGCGGTGACGGCGAGCGCGCGGACGTGCCCGGCCAGCACGTCGGAGACGGCGAAGCAGAACCGCGCCCGGTCCTCGGCGGACAGCCAGGCCCAGTCGGTGCGGCTGGTGGCGGCGACGGCGGTGGCGGTGTCGCGGGCCAGGTCGGGGGAGGTGTCCTCGACGCGCAGCAGGCGCTCGCCGGTGGTGGGGGCCAGGACGTCGAGCAGCTCGCCGGTGCCCGCCGCGCGGCCGTCGCCGGGGCCGTCGGCCAGGACGAGGGCGGGGACCTCGTCGGGCAGCGAGGCGGACAGCGGGGTGGACAGCGGGGCGGCGGGGGGCGGGGTGGCGGCGAGGGACTCGGCGGCGGCGGGCAGGTCCCGGGTGGTCACGCGCAGCGGGGACTCCCGCGGGGCGGACAGACCCGCGACAGCATCCGGTAGCGATGTGCTCACGAAGAGTGAGTCTACTGAGGTTCGTGTGTCCTGAGAGGGCCGTTCGCGGAGGAGATCGACCCCACTGGCAAGGTGGGCGCCGTGCCCGTCCACACCCACGCCACCGGCGAGACGCACTCGCACGACCCCCAGCCCCTCCCGCCGGACCCCGTGAGCTCGGCGGGCGACGAGCGGGACTTCGCCTGGTACGCCGGGGACCACCACATCCACACCACGTTCTCCCGCGACGCCATGTACACCGTCGACGACCAGGTGCGCCGCGGCCGCGAGTGCGGCCTGGACTGGATGGTCATCACCGACCACGGCGGGCCCGACCACGCCAAGCAGTCCGTCGCCCTGCAGACCCCGCTCATCGCCGAAGCCCGCCGCCGCCACGACGTCCTCGTCTTCCAGGGCATGGAGTGGAACATCCCCGGCGCCGAGCACGCCACCTTCATCGCCCCCGAGCACGCCGACACCCCCGACCTGCTCCAGCGCTTCGAGCGGATGTTCGACGGCGACGTCCTGGCCGCCCGGCAGAACCCCACCGGCCCCCGGCTCATCGACCACTCCGTCGAGGGCGGGCCCGTCGCCGAGCAGCTCGGCCTCGACGCCCTGGCCTGGCTCACCGAGGAGCTGCGCACCGGGACCGTCGGCGAGGCGCTCGTCCTGTCCAACCACCCCATGCGCACCGGCCGGGTGTCCCCCTCGAAGGTCCGCGGCTGGCGCGACGCCGCCCCGGGGCTGTTCATCGGCTGGGAGGGCGCCCCCGGCCACCAGGCCGCCGCCCTGCCGGCCCCCCTGGGCCGCGGCCGCGGGCGCGGGCAGTACGACGAGTCCCCCGGGAAGTGGTCCTTCCCCGGCTACGACCTCGACCAGTACCGCACCTGGGGCGGGTTCGACGCCGCCACCGCGCGCATGGGCGGCCTGTGGGACTCCCTGCTCGCCGAGGGCCTGCCGTGGTGGATCACCGCGAACTCCGACAACCACTTCGACATCGGCGACACCGTGCGGGTGGGGAACCCCTCCGCCGAGCACTACCGCGAGCACGGCTCGCGCGGCGAACCCGTCGAGACCGGCGTCGTCCAGCACGGCTACGTCGACTTCGCCCCCGGGTTCTACTCCCGCACCTGCGTCGGCGCACCCTCCCGCGACTACCGCTCGGTCATGGCCGCCCTGCGGAACGGGCGCGTCTTCGTCGTCCACGGCGGGCTGGTGGCCGCCGTCGAGGGCCGCGTCCGCACCGGCCCCGGGCCCGGCGTCACCTTCGGCGCCCGCACCACCGTCGAGCGCGGCGGCGACGTCGAGGTCGAGCTGACCGTCGACCCCGCCACCGCCGCCAACGGCAGCGGCGAGGTCCCCCGCTCGGCGCGCTGGGACGTCATCGTCGGCACCGTCACCGGCCGCGTCACCGACCGCGACCTGTTCGAGGCCCCCGGCACCCGCGTCGTGGAGAGCTTCGAGATGCCCCGCACCGGCGGGCGGCAGACGTTCCGCACCGTCCTGCGGGGCGTCGCCGACCCGCTCTACGTCCGGTTCCGCGGCAGCGACGGCAAGCACGCCGACGCCGACGGGCACCCCCGCGTGGACCGCATCGGGGACTCCGACCCGTGGGACGACCTGTGGTGCTACACGAACCCGGTGTTCGTGGACGTGCGCTGAGGGCGTCGCAGCGCAGGATGCCGAGGACGGCCCGGCGCGGGACGGAGACGCTCTCTCACCGCCGGTCTGTGACCGATGACTTCACGGTCTTGCCGAGATGCGGGCGATGCTCCGGGAGGTGCGACGGTCCTTGGATGAGGTGCGACGATCCTGGGATGCCCTCTGATTCGTACCGGCCGACGGTCGTCTCCATCGCTGCCGAGTACGAAGAGGACGCCTACGCCTGGGACCACTCACCGGGCGAAGTTGGCCACCTGCCCCCTTCGATCCTGGCGGACATGGGCGCCGACCCCGATCTGCTCGCCCGCCTGAGCGCGTGGAACGACACCTACGGCCAGTTGGCGGTCACCGACTTCCAGTGGCGCGCCGAGCAGAGCGAAGCCGAGTGGGGCGAGGAGGGGCTGCAGCTGGCTCTGGAGTTGCAGCGGCAGCTGCCGGACATTGAGGTGTACTACGGCAACTACGGGGCCCCGGACCCGTCATGCCCGTCCCTGCGTCAGCAGCTGGGCCTACCGCCGCTGCCGGCCGTCGAGACGTCGGCCGACGAGCACCGGTCCGGCCTCTACGCCTACGCCCCGTTGAGCGGCGCCACCCACCGACCACACGAGTCCGGCGCGACGTCACCTAAGTGACCCGTGAGGGCGTGCTGCGCCGCCACCTCGTCCGGTCATGGCGCCCTGCGGGCGACGTCACGGTCATGGCGCCGCCCGGGCGATGTCGCGGTCGCAGCGAGCCGAGCGCGACGTCACGACTCATCGAGGCTCACCTGGCACGCACGCCGACGCTCACGCTCGACGTCAAGGCCACCGCTCCTCACCCCGTGGCCACAGCAAGCGCTGCCACCAAGGTCGTCCCTCCAGGTACCGACGTCGAGCCGCCTGAGCCACAGCAACCGCATGACCAGCGCCGGCCAGGTCCAGGACCCGCACCTCAATCTCGCGAAGGCACGCCTGCGCAGCATGCTCATCGTCGTTGGGCCACCACTCCCCGAACGGCGCGTCCCCCCAGAACATGACGTCGTCGTCCAGCCCGTCGTACCAGAAGACGGCTTCCACCTCCGGATGCCCGATGAGCTGCACGCGCCACTCCCAACCGTAGGGATTGGGTCCAGCCTCGTGCCGGTACACGACCGATAACCGCTCGCCGTGGCGTGCCACGGCATCGTCGATCACCTGACGCATGCGCGCCACGAACGGGGGCGGCGCCTCGCTCGCACCCACTGCGAGCTCCTTAGTCACCAGACCAGCAAAGCGCGCCCCCGCCGGCTGTGCGAGCGACTTCACGGCCGTCCCGCGGTGCGCGGGCGCACGGTCATCCCGCTGACCAGAACGTTCGCCCTCCAGCCCCGAACGCCCCGAGCACCGCCGCGGTGGCACCGGTGGGCGGTGAGCACCGCCGCGGTCGCACCGGCCGTCGCGGTGCGTCGTCGACGCGGGTTCCGGGGCCCGGCAACCACCCGGCTCCGTGTTCGGCGTGAGCGCGTCGCCGCCTCACGGGGAGCATCGACCCGTTCCCCGGCGACCACGCCCCCTCAGCGCACGTCCACCACCGCCGGGCGCGGGTAGGCCAGCCGCCGCAGCAGCGTCTCGGCCGGCCCCCGCCGCCCGGCGCGCTCCAGCGCCACCGCCAGCGCCACCGTCGCCCCCCACGTCGCGACCGCGACCAGCGCGACCGACCAGCTCGACAGGTGCGCACCCAGCCCCAGCCCCCAGGCGCTCAGCAGCGGCGCGAGCACCACCGACTGCGCCACGTAGCAGGTCATCGACCGGCGCCCGGTCGCCTGCAGCGCCCGCACCACCGGGCCGCGCCGCGCACCCCGGCGGGCGGCCAGGAGCCCGAACGCCGCGGCGTACCCCAGGCCGCAGGCCAGGCCGCTGAGGAGCTGCAGCGGCAGCAGACCGAAGTCCAGGGAGCGGTCGACCCCCAGCGCGCCGAGGTTCTGCAGGGCCAGGACCACCCCCACCCCCCAGCCCACCGCGATGCCCGTCACCGCGGTCCGGCGCAGCAGCGGCAGGTGCTCCGCGGGCTGTTCCAGCACCCGGTGGCGGGCGGCGAGGAACGCCACCAGGACCGCGATCGGCGTCACCAGCACCAGCAGCCCCTGCGCCGGGGCGATCACCAGCCAGACCCCGAGCCGGGCCGGCACCGACGGCAGGTACGACTCGACCGCGGCCGGTTCGGGGATCGTGAACCCGTCGTCGCCGGCCGCCTCCGGCCCGGCCAGCGCGACGAGCACCGCCAGCGCCCCCACCAGCAGCGCGAACAGCGCCACGAGACCCGTGAGGACCCCGATCCACACCCTGATCGTGCGGTCGCGGCGGTCGATGAACAGCGCGGTCAGCACCAGCCCGGCGAGGCCGTAGGCGCCGACGACGTCCCCGAACCACAGCAGCGCCGCGTGCACGGCGCCGAACGCGACCATCCACCCGTGGCGGCGGCGCAGCAGCCGCCGCGCCTCGCGGTGGGGGACGCCCGCGGCGTGCTGGCGGCGGTACAGCTGCACGATCCCGTACCCGAACAGGAACGCGAACAGCGGGTACGTCCGGCCGTCGACGAGCACCAGCGCGAGCGTCTGCGCGACCCGGTCGGCCGTCCCGCCCTCGACCGGATGCGCCCCGAACGTGCCCGAGGACGCGGTCCACAGGTAGAACGGCGCGTTCGCCACCGCGATGAGCAGCAGCATCGCGCCGCGCGCCACGTCCGGCGCCGGGCTGCGCCGGTCCAGCGGGGTGGGGGTCGCGAGCGGGGTGGTGGCGCGGTCGGCGGTGTCCACCCCCCGATCCTCCTGCGCACCCGCCGCCGCGGGGTCCACCGAACGGTGCTGCCCGCGTCCGCCCAGCGGTCGAGGCGACCGGCCGGGCGGTCCGGCGCTCAGCCCAGGCCGGTCGCCGCCCGCACGTCCCGCCGCACGGCGTCCAGGCGCTCGCGGGCGGCCTCCCGCACCGCGGCGAGGTCGCCCCCGCCGACGTCGGCGACGACCTCGCAGTAGCACTTCAGCTTCGGTTCGGTCCCGCTGGGCCGCACGACGACGCGGGTGCCGTCGGCCGTGCGGAACCGCAGCCCGTCCGTCGGCGGCAACCCGTCGAGCCCGTCGGCGAGGTCCTCCACGCTGGTCACCGGCGACCCGCCCAGCTGCGCGGGGGGTGCGGTCCGCAGGCGGTCCATCGCGGCCGGGATCAGCGCCAGGTCCTCCACGCGCAGCGTCACCGGGGCGGTCAGGTGCACCCCGTCGGCGCGGTCGAGGTCGTCCAGGACGTCCAGCAGGGTCCGGCCGGCGGTCAGCTCGCGCCGCACGACCCCGGCCACCAGCAGCGAGGCGGAGATCCCGTCCTTGTCGCGCACGACCTCCGGGGCCACGCAGTACCCGATCGCCTCCTCGTACCCGAAGGTCAGGCCGGGCACCCGCGCGATCCACTTGAAACCCGTCAGCGCCGACGCGAACCGCGCCCCGCGCCGGGCCGCGACCCGCGCCAGCGCCTGCGAGCTGACGACGGAGCAGGCCAGCACCGCCCCCGGCGCGGCCAGTTCCTCCCCGAGCACGCGGCCGAGGTCGTCGCCGGAGAGCTGGGTGAAACCGCCCGGGCCCGGGACCGCGACGCAGCAGCGGTCCGCGTCGGGGTCCACGGCCAGGACGACGTCGGCGCCCACCCGGCCCGCGAGGGCGACCGCGCGGTCCAGGGCGCCGGGTTCCTCGGGGTTCGGGAACGGGACCGTCGGGAACGCCGGGTCCGGCTCGGCCTGCTCGGGGACCGGGTGGACGTCGGTGAACCCGCTGCGGCGCAGCGCCTCCACCAGCACGTCGTTGCCGACGCCGTGCATCGCGGTCACCACGACCCGGGGGTCGCGGCCCGCGGCGGGCCGCACGGCCGCGGTGATCGCGGCGAGGTAGTCCTCGACCACGTCCGCGCCCAGGACGGTCCAGCCGTCCTGCGCGCGGGGCAGTTCGGCCAGCGGGCCGACCGCGGCGATCTCCGCGGCGATCTCGGCGTCGACCGGCGCGACGATCTGCACGCCCCGGCCCTCCGGACCGGTGGCCCGGCCGCCGAGGTAGACCTTGTACCCGTTGTCGCGGGCGGGGTTGTGGCTGGCGGTGACCATGACGCCCGCGTCGGCGCCCAGGTGCCGGACGGCGAACGCCAGGACCGGCGTCGGCAGCGGCCCGGGCAGCAGCAGCACCTCGCAGCCGGCGGCGGTCAGGACGGCGGCGGAGTCGTCGGCGAACTCGCGCGAGCCGTTCCGGGCGTCCAGCCCCACCACGACCCGCGGCCGCTCGAACCGGCCGGTCAGCCACGCGCCCAGACCGGCCGCGGCGCGCTGCACCACGGCCCGGTTCATGCGGTGCGGGCCGGCGCCCACGACCCCGCGCAGACCGGCCGTCCCGAACTCCAGCGGCCCGGAGAACCGGTCGGCGAGGTCGGCCAGGGCCGGCGCGGAACCGTCGTCCAGCAGGGCCTGCAGCTCGGCCCGGTCGCGGGGTTCGGGGTCGTCCTCGATCCAGGCGCGGACCCGGTCCGCCAGCGGTGCGCTCACGGCCTCACCCTACGAGGGGCCCGCGCGGGCCCGTGGCAGCATGGCGCGGGTGAGCATCCCCGTGGTCGTCCTCGCCGGGTTCCTCGGGGCGGGCAAGACGACGGTGCTCAACCAGCTGCTGCGCTCGGCCGCGGACGTGCGCGTCGGCGTGGTCGTCAACGACTTCGGGGCCGTCGGGATCGACGCCCTCCTGGTCGCCGGGTGGGCCGACAGCGCGGTGTCGCTGGAGAACGGCTGCCTGTGCTGCTCCACCGACGACGGCACCGTCGACGAGCTGCTGGCCCGGCTGACGGCCGGGGAGCGCGGGGCGTCGCTGGACGCCGTGCTCGTGGAGGCCAGCGGGGTGGCCGAACCGTCCGCGATGGTGCGCCGGGTCCTCACCAGCGAGGTCCCGGGGGTCCGCTACGGGGGGCTGGTCGTGGTCGTGGACGCCGTGGGGTTCGCGGCCACCCGCGCCCGGCACCCCGAGCTCGACGACCACGTCGCGATGGCCGACGTGGTGCTCCTCAGCAAGACCGACCTGGTCGACGCGGCGGCGGCCGAGCGCGTCGCCGCGACCTGCCGGGAGCTGAACCCGTGGGCGCCGATCGTCCCGGCCGCCCGCGGCCGGGTCGACCCGCGGCTGCTGTTCGAGGAACGGCCCCCGCGGCAGCGCCAGCTCGCCCTGGGCGAGGTCGTCCCCGGCGACGAGGACCACGGGGACCACGAGGACCACGCCGACCACCTGCACACCCGCTACGAGACCGTGGAGTTCCGGAGCCCGGCCCCGCTGGACCCGCGGCGCTTCGTGGAGTTCCTCGACGACCGGCCCTCCGGGGTGTTCCGGGCGAAGGGTTTCGTGCGGTTCGCCGTCGAGGGCTTCGACGAGCGCTACCTGCTGCAGGCCGTCGGGCCCGTCGTGCGGTTCGAGCGCGGCCGCTGGCCCCGGGGTTCGCAGCGGGTCACCGAGCTGGTGCTCATCGGCGCGGGGCTGGACGCCGCCGACCTGCGGCGGCGGCTGGAGGCGTGCGTGCACGAGGGTGCCCCGCTCGACGACGAGATGGCCATGATGGGGGTCCTGCGCACCACCGAGGGGGACTGAGACCGCGTCCCCGCCCCACCACCGATGAGTCCGGCGGCCGCCGCCGGTCGCACGGGGGACGGGACGGCGGAGAAAGGACGGGCGTGGTGTCGGAGGTCACACCTAGGGTCGTGGGCATGGCGAGTTCTTCTGCGGGTCGAGCCCCGGCGGTGCAGGCGACGGGGCTGGTGAAACGGTACGGCGACGTGACCGCGGTGGCGGGCGTCGACCTGGAGGTCCCCGAGGGGACCGTGCTGGCCCTGCTGGGGCCGAACGGCGCGGGCAAGACGACGACCGTCCGGATGCTGACGACGCTGCTGGTGCCCGACGGGGGCAGCGCGACGGTCGCCGGCGTGGACGTCGTGGCCGACCCGCGGGAGGTCCGGCGCCGCATCGGCCTGTCGGGCCAGTACGCGGCCGTCGACGAGAATCTCACCGGGTTCGAGAACCTCGACATGGTGGGGCGGCTGTACCACCTGGGCCGCAGGCGGTCGCGCGAGCGGGCGTGGGAGCTGCTGGAGCAGTTCGACCTCACCGACGCGGCCAAGCGGGTGGCGAAGACCTACTCCGGCGGGATGCGCCGCCGCCTCGACCTGGCCGGCGCGCTGGTGGCCGAGCCGCCGGTGCTGTTCCTCGACGAGCCGACCACGGGCCTGGACCCGCGCAGCCGCAACGACATGTGGGACCTGCTGACCCGCATGGTCGGCAGCGGGACGACGCTGCTG
The DNA here is from genome assembly GCF_050871975.1 of Kineococcus rugosus. Lineage (NCBI taxonomy): Bacteria > Bacillati > Actinomycetota > Actinomycetes > Kineosporiales > Kineosporiaceae > Kineococcus > Kineococcus rugosus. The sequence goes on from NZ_JBJLSJ010000012.1 coordinate 24,324, forward strand.
CTGACCACGCAGTACCTGGAGGAGGCCGAGCGCCTCGCCGACGACATCGTGGTCATCGACCACGGCCGGGTCATCGCCCGCGGCACCGCCGACGACCTGAAGACCCAGGTCGGCGGCCAGCGCGTCGAGGTCGTCGTCGCCTCCGAGGCCGACGTGGACACCGCGGCCGCCGTGCTGCACGAGGTGGCGGTCGGGGAGCTGCAGGTCGAGCGCCGGGCCCGGCGGGTCACCGCCCCGGTGACCGCCGGCACCCGGGTGCTGGTGGACGTGCTGCAGCGCCTCGGCGACGTCGGCGTCGTCCCGCTCGACGCGGGGTTGCGCCGGCCCACGCTGGACGACGTGTTCCTGACGTTGACGGGCAAACCCGCCGACGAGGTCGCCGGTGACGCACCGGCCCGGAGGACGCAGGGGGTGCGCTCGTGAGCGCCGTGGCCGAGATCGTCGCCGACAGCTCGGTGATCGCCAAGCGGAACATCCTGAAGATCACCCGGATCCCCGACCTGCTGGTGGGGACCCTCATCTCACCCATCATGTTCATCCTGCTGTTCGGCTACGTCTTCGGCGGCGCCATCGCCGTGGGCGGGGGGAACTACCGCGAGTTCCTCGTGCCGGGCATCTTCGCCCAGACGGTCATCTTCGGCGCCACCGTGACCGGCGCCGGCATCGCCGACGACATGCAGAAGGGCATCATCGAGCGGTTCCGGTCGCTGCCCATGACGCAGTCCGCGGTGCTGGTGGGCCGCACGGCCTCCGACGTCGTCCTCAACGTCATCGTCACCGTCATCATGTCCCTGACCGGCCTGCTGATCGGCTGGCGGATCCGGACCTCGCTGCTGGACGCCGTCGTCGGGTACGCCCTGCTCCTGCTGTTCGCCTACTCGCTGTCGTGGGTCATGGGCCTGCTGGGCCTGCTGATCCGCACCCCGGAGGCGTTCAACAACCTGACGTTCCTGACGATCTTCCCGCTGACGTTCATCACCAACGCGTTCGTCCCGCTGGAGTCCTTCCCCGGCCCGCTGAAGACCATCGCGCAGTGGAACCCGGTCTCCACCCTCGTGCAGGCCGCCCGCGAGCGCTTCGGCAACGTCCCGCCCGGGACCGAGCTGGGCACCTGGTCGATGCAGAACTCCGAGCTCTACACGCTGCTGTGGGTCGTGGTGATCCTCGCGGTGTTCGTGCCGCTGGCGACCCGCCAGTACCGGCGGGCCGCCGCCCGCTGATCACAGCAGCGGCACGACCCCCGCGAGGAGGGACGCGCACCGGCCGGCCGCCTCGCGGCCGGCCTCCAGCACCTCCTCGTGCGACAGCGGCTGGTCGCTGACGCCCGCGGCGAGGTTCGTCACCAGCGAGAACCCCAGGACCTGCAGGCCCGCGTGCCGGGCCGCGATCGCCTCCAGCGCCGTCGACATCCCCACCAGCGACGCGCCCAGGACGCCCGCCATCCGCACCTCGGCGGGCGTCTCGTACTGCGGGCCGCGGAACTGCGCGTAGACGCCCTCCGGCAGCGACGGGTCGACGGTGCGGGCCAGCGCGCGCAGCCGCGAGGAGTACAGGTCGGTCAGGTCGACGAACGTGGGGCCCTCCAGCGGGGAGGCGCCCGTCAGGTTCAGGTGGTCGCTGATGAGGACGGGCGAGCCCGCCGGGACCGCGCGGTCCAGGCCGCCGCAGCCGTTCGTCAGCACCAGCGTCCGGCACCCGGCCGCCGCCGCGACCCGCACCCCGTGCGCCACCGCCCGCACGCCGTGGCCCTCGTAGACGTGGGTGCGCGGCAGGACCAGCGCCCGCAGCGGGTCGCTCCCCGGCCGCTCCACCCGCACCGAGCGGACCGTGCCCGCGTGCCCCACCACGGCCGGGGCGACGAAACCGGGCAGGTCGGTGGCCGGCAGCGCCGCCACGACCTCGCCGAGCCGGTCGGCGGCCGCGGCCCAGCCCGACCCCAGCACCAGGGCGACGTCGTGACGGGGCACCCCGGTGCGCTCGGCCAGGGCGGCGGCGGCCTCCTCGGCGAGGGTGGACGGGTCCTCGGGGGCGGCCTGGGGCGCGGTGTCGGTCACGCCGCGCAGCCTAGTGAGCGCCGCCCGGCGCGCGGCCCGGCCGGGCCGGGAGCCGGGTCAGGCGTCGTTGGAGCGGCACGGCCGCGCGCGCAGGGCCAGCACGTAGTCGTGCGGCGCGCCCCCCGCCTCCGCGGCGTCGGCCAGCCCCCCGAGGTAGCGCGCCGTCGGCAGCCCGCCCTCGTAGTCGTCCAGCACGTACGTCCACGCCACGACGTCACCGTCCAGCGTGCCCACCCGCACCTTGATCTTGCGGAACAGCCCGATGTCCATGCCCTCGCTGGCGTCCAGCCGCACCTCGTCGGCCTCGGTCAGGTCGTACAGCGCCACGTACACCTGCTCACCGGGCGCCTCCACGACCGTCGCCAGCGGGCCCTGCCAGCTGCGGTCCTCCCCGCCGAACGTCAGCCGCCAGCCCTGCAGCCACCCCGTCGAGCGCAGCGGCGAGTGCGGGGCCTTGCGCCCCATCACCTCCGGGTCGAGGTTGGTCGCGTAGGCGGCGTAGGGCGAGGCAGGCACGGACACGAAGCGTAGGGGAGCATGGAGGGGTGAGTGCCACCAGTGCGTCCCCCACCACCCGCGCCACCGCCCGCGCCACCCGGGTCGCCGTCCTCGGCGGCGGCCCCGGTGGGTACGAAGCCGCGCTCGTCGCCGCCCAGCTCGGCGCCGACGTCACCGTCGTCGAGCGCGACGGCCTCGGCGGGGCCACCGTCCTGACCGACGTCGTCCCCTCCAAGACCCTCATCGCCACGGCCGAGCTCATGGCCACCGTCGGCGGCGCCTCCGAGCTCGGCGTCCGCTTCCCCGGCGGCAGCACACCCGACTCCGAGCCGGCCGGCGCCGTCACCGTCGACCTCGCCCGCGTCAACGGCCGCGTCAAGGCGCTCGCCGCCGCGCAATCCGCCGACGTGCGGGCCCGCCTGGAGAAGGAGGGCGTCCGCATCCTCTCCGGCCGCGGGGCCCTCGACGGCCCGCACGCCGTCGTCGTCACCGACGGCGAGGACGCCGGGGCCCGGGTGGAGGCCGACGTCGTGCTCCTCAGCACCGGCTCCAGCCCCCGCACGCTGCCCGACGCCCGGCCCGACGGGGAGCGCATCCTCACCTGGAAGCAGGTCTACGACATCCAGGAGATGCCCGAGCACCTCATCGTCGTCGGCTCGGGGGTGACGGGCGCCGAGTTCGCCAACGCCTACGACGCCCTCGGCGCCCACGTCACCCTCGTCTCCTCCCGCGACCGCGTCCTGCCCGGTGAGGACGCCGACGCCGCCGAGGTCCTCGAAGGGGTGTTCCGCCGCCGCGGCATGGACGTCATGTCGCGCTCGCGGGCGCAGAAGGTCGAGCGGCACGGCGACACCGTCGTGGTGACCCTCGCCGACGGCCGCACCGTCGAGGGGTCGCACTGCATCGTCGCCGTCGGCGCCGTCCCCAACACCGGCGGCATCGGGCTGGAGGAGGCGGGGGTGTGGACCAGCGAGTCCGGCCACATCGACACCGACAAGGTGTCCCGCACCTCCGCGCGCGGCGTCTACGCCGCGGGCGACTGCACCGGGGTGTTCCCGCTGGCCTCAGTCGCGGCCATGCAGGGCCGCATCGCCATGTGGCACGCCCTGGGCGACACCGTCGCGCCGCTGAAGCTGCGGTCGGTGGCCTCCACGGTGTTCACGTCCCCCGAGATCGCGACCGTGGGCTGGACGCAGGCGCAGATCGACTCCGGCGAGGCCCAGGGGGAGATCGTCAAGCTGCCGCTGTCCACCAACGCCCGCGCCAAGATGCTCGGGATCCACGACGGGTTCGTGAAGCTCTTCTGCCGCAGCGGGTCCGGCACCGTCATCGGCGGTGTCGTGGTCGCCCCGCGGGCCAGCGAGCTGATCTTCCCGGTCACGCTGGCCGTCGAGAAGCGGCTCAACGTCGACGACGTCGCGCACGCCTTCACGGTCTACCCCTCGCTGTCCGGCTCGGTCGCCGAGGCCGCCCGGCAGCTGCACGTGCTCGGCGAGTAGGACGGCCGGCGGGGGTGGGGTGAACCCCACCCCCGGTCCGGGGGAGCACCCCGTGTCCACCGGGCGACCGGATCCCTAGGGTCGTGGACGTGAAGATCCACGACCGGCTCGGGCGGTGCTGGTGGGCCCTGTGCCACGGCGTCACCAGCCTGCTCCTGCTCGGCCCCTACCTCGCCACCGCGATCCTCGTCGTCGTCGGCGCCCTGCTCACCCCGCTGGTCGGCGCCGGCTACCCGGTCCTGCTGCTGGGCCGGGTCCTGGCCCGCGCCGCCGCCGCCGTCGAGCGCGCCCGCTACCGCGTCCTGCGGGGCGTGCACCTCGACCCGCCCCCGCCCCGGCGCCTGCCGTGGCTGCGGCTGCCCCTGGACCCCGTGATGTGGCGCACCACCGCCCAGCTCGGGGTCGTCAGCACCGTCGGCGCCACCCTGGGCACCGTCGTCCTCGTCCTCGTCAGCACCGGCGCCGCGGCCGTCGTCGCGCCGTTCCTCGTCGACCGCGTGCACTGGCCCTTCGGCATCCCGGGCACGATCGCGGCGCCCGACGTCGTCGTGGTCGCCGGCGGCGTCCTGTGCGCCGCGGGCGGGTTCCTCCTGGCGCCGGCCCTGACCTCCGTCGAGGTCGCCGCCGGCCGCGCGCTGCTGCAGCCCCCGCACCGGACCGAGGAGGCCCTGCGCCGCCGCGTCGAGACCCTCACCAGCAGCCGCGAGCGCACCCTGGACTCCGTCGAGGCCGAGCGCCGCCGCATCGAGCGGGACCTGCACGACGGCCCGCAGCAGCGCCTGGTCGCCGTCGCCCTCCAGCTCGGCATGGCCCAGCGCGCCCTCGAGCGCGACCCGCGGGCCGACGTCAGCGGCTTCCTCACCGCCGCCCACGGCAACGCCCGCGAGGCCATCACCGACATGCGCTCGGTCGCCCGCGGCATCGTCCCGCCCGTCCTGACCGACCGCGGCCTCGACGCCGCGCTGTCCGGGCTCGCCGCGTCGGCCCCGCTGCCGGTCACCGTGGAGGTGCGGCTGGAGACCCGGCCCCACCCGGCCGCCGAGACCATCGCCTACTACTGCGTCTCCGAGGCGCTCACCAACGTCGCCAAGCACGCCCGCGCCACCTCCGCCCGCGTCCAGGTCTGGCGCGACGGGGCCGAGCTGCGGGCCCGCGTCAGCGACGACGGCGTCGGCGGGGCCCGCCCCACCGGGTCCGGGCTGACCGGCCTGGCCGACCGGCTCGGCGCCGTCGACGGGTGGCTGCAGGTCGACTCGCCCCCCGGCGGGCCCACCGACGTCAGCGTGGGGCTGCCCGGTTTCCCGGAGGCGACCCGTGGCCGCTGAGACCGGCGCGCCGCGCCTGCGGGTGGTGCTGGCGGAGGACTCCGTGCTGCTGCGCGAGGGGCTGACCAGCCTGCTGGCCGCCGAGGACGTCGACGTCGTCGCCGCCGTCGACACCGGCCCCCTGCTGCTCGACGCCGTCGCCCGCCTGGCCCCCGACCTGGCGCTGGTCGACGTGCGGATGCCGCCCACGTTCACCGACGAGGGCATCCGCGCCGCCGTCGTCATCCGCTCCGAGCACCCCGGCACCGCGGTGCTGGTGCTGTCGCAGTACGTGGAGGAGAAGTACGCCGGGGACCTGCTGTCCTCCAGCGCGCGGGGGGTCGGGTACCTGCTGAAGGACCGCGTCTCCGACGTCGGTCAGTTCGTCGACGACCTGCGCCGGGTCGCGGCCGGCGGCACCGCCGTCGACCCCGAGGTCGTGGGGCAGCTGCTGGCCCGCGCCCGCCGCGACGACCCCCTGGCCCGGCTCACCCCCCGTGAGACGGAGGTCCTGCGGCACATGGCCCAGGGCCGGTCCAACAAGGCCATCGCCGCGGAGCTCGTGGTGACGGAGAAAGCGGTGGAGAAGCACGTGTCCAACATCTTCAGCAAGCTCGACCTGCCGGCCGACGGTGACGACCACCGCCGCGTCCTGGCCGTCCTGCGCCACCTCGACGGGGCGTCGCGGTGAGCGCCGCGAAGGCGGCCGTCGGCGCCCTGACCGCCCTGCTCCTGGCCGGCGGCACCGTCTCGACGCTGGGGCAGCTCACCTCCGAGGAGGTCCGCGAGCAGGTCCGCGCCGACCTGCCGGCGCAGGACGTCCTCGTCGTGGAGACCGCCACCGGCGACCTGACCGTGCGGACGTCCGCGGACGTGGTGGGCGCTGAGGCCGTGGGGACGGTCGTGCGCGGCTGGCAGCGCCCCGCCTGGGGGTTCGAGCGGGAGGACGGCCGCCTGGTGTTCGCCAGCTCCTGCGGCGGGGTGGGCTGGCCGTCCCCGTGCCACGGCGACTGGACGATCACCGTGCCCACCGGCACCCGGGTCGAGGTCCGCTCCGAGGCCGGTGACCTCACGTTCGAGGGCCGGTTCGCGGCGGTGACGGCCTCCACCACCGCCGGGGACGTCGAGGTGACCGTCCCCGACGACGGCACCGCCTACCGCGTCACCGGCCGCTCGCTGCTCGGCGACCGGGTCGTCGGCGTGCCCACCGGGGACGCCGCCGCCGACCCGCGCCTGGACCTGAGCACCACCGGCGGCGACGTCACCGTCGCCACCTCCTGACCGGCGGGGCTCACAGGCCCAGGAGGGCGTCCACCTCGTCCCGCACGGCGGTGGGGACGGCGCCCTCGCCGCCCAGGACGTACACCGCCTGGATCCGGCCCTTCCCCGCGGCCAGGTAGGCGCGGGCCTGCGGGGACAGCTCCGACCCCACCAGCAGCACCGGCGCCCCGCGCCGCCCCGCGGTGGGGGCACCGGCGAGGGCGTCGGGGAAGTTCCTCCCCGTCGCCAGCACCACGGTCGAGGCGGCCGGGAAGAGGGTGGCCGCCAGCTGGGCGGACGTCGCGTAGCGGTCCTGCCCGGCGATGCGGTCCACCGCGAACCCGGCGCCCCGCAGCTGCGTCACGACGGCGTCGCCGACCGCGGCGGCCGACCCGGCGACGTGGACGCGCACGTCGCCCAGCTCCTCCAGGAACGCCAGGACGCGCGGGTCGAGGGCGTCGGTGGGGGTCAGCAGGACCGGGGCCTGGGCCCCGGCGGCGAAGGCCGCCCCGGACAGGGCGTCGGGGAAGTTGGCGCTGTTGGTGAGCAGCACCTCGTCGATCCGCACCCCGGCGTCGAGCAGGAACCGGCTCAGCAGCAGCGCGGTCTCGACGCGGTCCTGCCCGGCGATGCGGACCACCTCGTACCCGGCCGCGGTCAGCTCGGCGGCGACGGACGGGGCGATGGCGGTGTCCCCGCCCAGGACGTAGACGGTCCCGCTCTCCCCGAGGGTGCGGGTGATCTCGGCGCGGACGCTGTCGGGCAGCTCCGCGGTGGAGGTCAGCAGCACCGGCGCGTCCTGCAGCACCGCGGCCGGGGCGGCGGCGAGGGCGTCGGCGAACCCGTCGGAGCGGGCCAGCAGCACCGTGTCGGCCTCGCCGTCGGTGGGGAAGTCCTCGCGCGCCAGCCGGTTGGCCGTCTCGAAGCGGTCGGTGCCGGACAGCCGGGCGCTGCCGGCGCCGACGGTGACCTCCACGGGGACGGTGACGGGGTCGCCCCCGGCGGGGGTCGCGGTGACGGTGACCGTGTACGTGCCGGCCTTCCCGTAGGCGTGCTTGCCGAACGCCTTCACCTGGCGGGAGCCGCCGACCACCCGCATCGGGGTGGGGGCGGTGCCGTCGCCGTAGTCCACGACGACCTCCAGGCCGGTGGCGGGGCGCCCGGTGGCGGGACGCTGCGCGGGGCGCTCGGTGGGGCGGGCCAGCGGGGTGACCGGGGACGCGGTGGGGGAGGCGGTGGGCGAGGCGGTGGGGGACGCGGTGGGCGAGGCGGTGGGCGAGGCGGTGGGCGAGGCGGTGGGCGAGGCGGTGGGGCCGTCCTCCTCCGTGTCGTCGTCGGAGTCGTCCGCGTCGTCGCCGGGTCCCGCGGCGGCCGAGGCGTCGTACTCCGCGGCCACCGTGACCACCCCGCTGGGGGTGGCGATCGCGGGGCGGACCTCCACCTCCAGCACCTCACCGGACCCGGACTGACCGGCCTGTGCGGGGGCGCCCACCGCCGCGAACGACAGCGCCAGCACCAGTGCCGCCCCCAGCCGGGTCCCCACGCGGTCCACGTTCCTGCTCACGACGTCTCCTCCAGGTTCCACGTGCTCGTCGGTGCGCCGCTGCTCCACACCTGTCCTGGGCATCGGCACCGGGCCGGTGATCGCCGATGGACCACCGGGGGGAGAGCCGATCGGCGGCAGCCGTCACCGCGCGTCCGGTTCGACTCACGGCGCGTGCAGTGCCAAGGTGCCTGGGGTGATCTCCTCGCGCGCCCTCGCCCTGCCCGCCGCGTCGCTGCTGGCGCTGTCGGCCGTCCTCACCGCCTGCGGCAGCCAGGACGGCACCACCGGCGCCGAGGAGACGTCCAGCGCGGCGAGCAGCCCGGTGGGCGCGACCTCCTCGGCCGGCCCGTCCACCGCGGCCGACGGGGTCCCCGACGGCGTCGGCGCCGGGGCCGGCAACGGCTGCGCCCCGAACTCGGCCACCGCCCCCGCCGGGGCGGGCACCGCCACCACCGGCGACGTCGACCTCGACGGCGAGGCCGACACCGTCTGGCTGAGCGGCGGCCCCGAACGCACCCTGGGCATCACCACCGCCACCGGGGCCACGTTCTCCACGACCTTCACCGGCGCCGCCCCGCAGGCCGCCACCGCGATCGGCCAGAAGCTGCAGCCGGCCGGCCCGGCGGTCGTCCTGCTGAACACCGGCCGCTCCGTCGCGCTGTACGCCGTCGTCGACTGCGCGCTGACGCCCACGCTGAACGCGCAGGGCGAGCAGTACGTCTTCGACCTCGGGTTCACCGGCTACGGCACCGGCGTCGGGTGCGTGGCCGGCGGCGACGAGGAGGACCTGTCGCTGGCCGGGCTGAACGCCGTGGACGCCGGCGACGGCACCTACCGCGTCACCCGGACGGCCGTGCAGCTCGACGACTCCGGCCGCCGCGCCACCAACGGGGAGACCACCGTGGTCGCCGAGGGCCTGGCCGCCGACGACCCGCGCGTGGAGGGCGCCCGCACCGTCGGGTGCGGGAACCAGACGAGCGGTGCCGTCGAACCGCAGTGACCCCGGGCCGGGCCCGCCACCGGGCCCGGCCGCTCAGGCGTCGACGATCTCGCAGAGCACCGCGCCCGTGGTGGTCGTGTCGCCCGGCTTCGCGGTGAGGCCGGAGATCGTGCCCGCGCGGTGCGCCAGCAGCGGCTGCTCCATCTTCATGGCCTCCAGCACCGCCACGAGGTCGCCCACGGCCACCGTGTCGCCGTCGGCGACGTCGATCTTGACGATCGTGCCCTGCATCGGCGTCACCAGCGCGTTCGGGTTCTTCGCCGACCCGCCCCCGGACTTGCCCTTCCGGTTCCCGCGGTGCGTCGCCGACCGGTAGGCGCGGGCCACCGCCGCCCCCGTGGCGACCCCGGCGCGGGAGATCTCGTGCCCGGCGCGGGAGAGCTGCGCGTTGAGCTGCTCGACCGGGATGGACACCTCCAGGCGCTTCCCGGCGACCTCCACGACGATCGTCTCCCGGTGCGCCGCACCGTCCCCGGCCGCCTCCAGGGCCCCGGACCCGCCCATCTTCGAGGCGTCGAACTCGGGCGACTCGATCCACCGGGTGTGCACCGTGAACCCCTCGGCGTCCTTCGCGGCGAACGCGGGGTCCGCGACGACCGCGCGGTGGAACGGGATCACGGTCGGGACGCCCTCGACGACGAACTCGCCCAGGGCCCGGGCCGCCCGGGCCAGCGCCTGCTCGCGGGTGGCCCCGGTGACGATCAGCTTGGCCAGCAGCGAGTCGAAGTCCTGGGAGATCTCCACCCCGCCGTTGACGGCCGCCGCCCGCGGGTCGATCCCCGTGTCGACGCGCACGCCCGGGCCGGACGGCAGCGAGAACCGGGTGAGCTTGCCGGGCCGGGGCAGGAAGTTCGCGCTGGGGTCCTCGCCGTTGATGCGGAACTCGATGGAGTGGCCGCGGGTGGCGACCTCGGAGTAGCCCAGGTGCTCACCGCGGGCGATGCGGAACTGCTCCACGACGAGGTCGATCCCGCTGATCTCCTCGGTGACGGGGTGCTCCACCTGCAGCCGGGTGTTCACCTCCAGGAACGCCAGCGTCCCGTCGGCGGCGACGAGGAACTCCACCGTCCCGGCCCCGACGTACCCGGCCTCCTTCACGATGGCCAGCGAGGCGCGGCGCAGCTCGGCGTCCTGCTCGGGCGTCAGGAACGGCGCCGGCGCCTCCTCGACGAGCTTCTGGTGCCGGCGCTGCAGCGAGCAGTCGCGCGTGGAGACCACGACGGCGCCGCCGTGGGCGTCGGCCAGCACCTGCGTCTCCACGTGCCGGGGCCGGTCGAGGTAGCGCTCCACGAAGCACTCCCCGCGCCCGAACGCGGCCTCGGCCTCGCGGACCGCGGAGGCGAACAGCTCCGGGACGTCCTCGCGGGTGCGGGCGACCTTCAGCCCGCGCCCGCCCCCGCCGAACGCGGCCTTGATGGCGATGGGCAGGCCGTGCTCGTCGGCGAAGGCCAGCACCTCCTCCGGGCCCGCGACCGGGTCCGGGGTCCCCGCCACCAGCGGGGCGCCCGCGCGGGCGGCCAGGTGGCGGGCCGAGACCTTGTCGCCGAGGGCCTCGATGGCCGCCGGCGGCGGGCCGATCCACGTCAGCCCCGCGTCCATGACGGCCTGCGCGAACGCGGCGTTCTCCGAGAGGAACCCGTACCCCGGGTGGACGGCGTCGGCGCCGGCCCGCAGCGCCACCTCGACGATCTTCGCGCCGTCCAGGTAGGACTCCTTGGCGGTCTTGCCGCCCAGGGCGTACGCCTCGTCGGCGCTGCGCACGTGCAGCGCGTCCCGGTCGCCCTCGGAGTACACCGCGACGGAGGTGAGCCCCGCGTCCCGGGCGGCGCGCACCACGCGCACCGCGATCTCGCCGCGGTTGGCCACGAGGACCTTCGTCACCGGACCCGTGACAGCGGTCGGATCGGGGGAGGTCATGCGGCATCTCCGGGAGTTCGGGGGGCGGGGGCGATGGCTGAGACTACCCGCGCCGTCTAGCCCCGCGTCGCCCACAGGTCGGTCCAGGCGACGCCCGCCTCGCGGACGAGGTCGCGCAGCAGCGGCAGCGACACCCCCACGACGGCGTGGTGGTCGCCCTCGACGCCCTTGACGAACGCGCCGCCCAGCCCGTCGATCGTGAACGCGCCCGCCACCTTCAGCGGCTCGCCCGTGGCGACGTAGGCGTCGATCTCGGCGTCGGTGACGTCGGCGAAGTGGACGGTCACGCTCGCGACGCCGCCGATGGTGGCCCCCGAGGAGTCCTCGCGGTCGTCGATGAGCCAGTGGCCGGTGTGCAGGACACCCGAACGGCCCCGCATCGCCTTCCACCGCGCCGTCGCCTCGGCCGCGTCGGCCGGCTTGCCCAGGACCTCCCCGTCGAAGGCGAGCACCGAGTCGCACCCCAGGATCAGCGCGTCCTCGGGGCGCTCGTCGTCGCCCGCGACGTCCTCGGCCTTGGCCTTGGCCAGCACGAGGCAGACGTCCTCGGCGTCGGTGACGCCGTAGCGCTCCACGACGGCCGGTTCGTCGACGGAGGAGACCAGCACCGCCGGGTCCAGGCCCGCGGCGCGCAGGGTCGCGAGGCGGGCGGGGGAGGCGGAGGCCAGGAGCAGCGTCGTCACGCCGTCATCGTTCCACGGCCCGCGCGGCTCCCCGGCCCGTCAGCGGCGCCGGGCCGGGGCAGCCGGGCCGGGGCAGCCGGGTCGGGGCAGCCGGGTCAGGGCAGCCGGGTCAGGGCAGCCGGGTCGGGGCAGCCGGGTCAGGGCAGCAGGGCCGAGCGCAGCACGTCCAGCCCCACCGACCCCACGTCCAGCGCGCGGCGGTGGAAGGCCCTCAGGTCGAACGCCGCGCCCTCGGCGGCCGCGACGTCGTCGCGCAGCGCCGTCCACAGCCGCTCGCCGACCTTGTAGCTCGGCGCCTGCCCCGGCCAGCCCAGGTACCGGTCCAGCTCGAACCGCAGGACGTCGGGGTGGTTGCCCGAGACCGACCGCAGGTACGCCCACGCCGTCTCGTACGTCCACGCCCCGCCGCCGACCTCGGCCGGGGCCGGAAGCCCGCAGTGGAAGCCGATGTCCAGCACGACCCGGCCGGCCCGCAGCAGCTGCGCGTCGAGCATCCCGAGCACCTCGCCGGGGGACTCCAGGAAACCCAGGTCCTGCATGAGCCGCTCGGCGTACAGCGCCCAGCCCTCCCCGTGACCGGAGATCCAGCAGCCCTGCCGGCGCCACCGGTTCAGCACCTCGCCGCGCACGGCGGTCTGGCCGATCTGCAGGTGGTGCCCCGGGACGCCCTCGTGGTGCACGGTCGTCGCCTCGCGCCACGTCGAGAACGTCGTCTGCCCGGCCGGGACGGCCCACCACATCCGGCCCGGGCGGGAGAAGTCCTCGCTCGGGCCCGTGTAGTAGATGCCGCCGCTGGTGGTCGGCGCGATCCGGCACTCCAGCCGCCGGATCTGGGCGGGGATGTCGAAGTGCCTGCCCTGCAGCGCGTCCACCGTCCGGTCGGAGCGGTCCTGCATCCAGGCGCGGAAGTTCGCCGCGCCCTGCACGACGAGGTCGGGGTCGGCGTCGAGGGCGGCGGCCGCGGCCGCGACGTCCCCGGAGCCGGTGACCCGCCGGGCGACGTCGGCCATCTCGGCGCGCACCCGCGCGACCTCCTCCAGCCCCCACGCGTACGTCTCGTCGAGGTCGACGTCGGCGCCCACGAAGTACCGCGACCACAGCCCGTACCGGTCGCGACCCGCGGCGTCGGCCGCCGGGGCCTGCGGCAGCAGCTCGGTCCGCAGGAACCCCGCGAGCTCCGCGTACGCCCGCGCGGCCAGGTCCCCCGCCGGCCCGAGGCCGTGCTGCGCGGCGAAGTCGGGGAAGAACCCTGTCGCGTACCCGGCCGCCTCCACCGCGCACGCCTCGACCTGCCGGGCCGCGGCGACCCGGCCGCCGGCCGCCGCCGCGCGCAGCGACTCCACGTAGCCGGTGACGGCGGCGGGGACGGCGGCCAGGCGCTCGCCGACGAGGGCGCGCTCGGCGTCGGTGCCGGTGGGCAGCAGGTCGAAGACCATCCGCAGGTCCTGCACGGGGGAGGCGATGACGTTGAGGTCGCCCAGCAGCTCCCCGGCCTCGTGCAGCGCGACCTCCAGGCCGAGCCGGTCCGCCAGGGCCGCGGCCGTGACCCGGTCCACGTCGTCCTCGACGGGCGTGCGGGCCAGGTCGCGCAGGGTGGCGCGGGCGGCGTCGGCCACCTCCTCCAGCCCGGCGGGGGACCGGTCGCCCAGCCCGGGGGCCGGGTCGGGCACCCCCAGGCTGAGCGCGAAGGACGGCTGCAGGCGCAGCACGGACTCGAGGTGTCGTTCGGCGACCGCGTCGATCGCGGTGGGCCGCCGCTGCTGCTCGCTCACACCCCGACCCTAGTGATCACGACGTCGTCGCGGGGGCCTTCTGCGCGGCGGCGTCCAGCAGCGGGACCAGCCGGTCCAGCGCCCAGGGCAGGCTGAGCAGGGTGGCGGAGGTGGCGGTGACGAGCTGCTCGTCGTCGATCCAGGCGACGGCGTCGGAGGCGACGGCCGGCATGGTGGCGTAGACGGGGTCGGCGCGCAGCTGGTCGCGGGTGATCGTCCCGTAGCCGACGATCAGGTCGCTGTCGACGTCGCGGACGCGCTCCTTGGCGAGCTCGGTGTAGAAGGCGTCCTGGGCGTCGGCGAGCGCGGTGATGCCGGGGGCGTCGACGAGGCCGAGCTCGTGCAGGGTGTCGACCCGGGAGTCGCCGGGCAGGTAGACCGACAGGTTCTCGGGGGTGGCGTAGACGTAGCTGAACGTTCTGCCCTTGAGCGACGGGGTGGCGGCGGCCCGGGTGGCGAGGTCGTCCTCGGCGTCGGCCACGAGCTTCTCCGCCTCGGCGGACTTGCCCAGCGCCTTGCCGACGAGGGTGGTCTGGTCCTGCCAGCTCGTCAGCCACGGCTGGTCGGGGTAGCCGACGGTCGGGGCGATCTGCTCCAGCGTCGCGTAGTCGTCGGCGGTGATGCCGGAGTAGACGGCCAGGATCAGGTCGGGGGCCAGCGCGGTGATCTGCTCGAAGGGGACCTCGCCCGACGTCGGGTTCGGCAGGAAGGTCGTGGTGCCGGCGTCGAAGTGCCCCTCCCACCAGGGCAGGGTGCCGTCGGGGTTGCCGCCGTAGGTGATCTCCGGGACGCCGACGGGCTGCCCGCCCAGCGCCCACACGACGTCCTGGGAGCCCCAGCCCAGGCACACGACCCGCTGCGGCTCGGCCTCGATCGTGGTGGTGCCGAGCGCGTGCTCGATCGTCACGGGGAAGCCGGCCGCGCCGCCGCCGGTGGTCGCCGCGGGGGTGCTCGCGGCGTCGCCGGAGCCGTCGTCGGAGCCGCAGGCGCCCAGCAGGGGCAGACCGGCCAGCAGGGGGACGGTGGACAGCACGGTGCGGCGCGTCGTGGGCACGGGGAGGACTCCTGTCTTCACGGGTCAGGGGAGGCTCACCTCACCACAGGTTGCCCGGCTGGGCGAAATCCGCGGGGCACAATCGACCCGTGGAACCCCCCGAGCGGCCCGGCCCGTCGTCCTGGACGGACCTCGACCGCCCGCCGCTGCGGGCGGCCGCCCTGCGCGCCGCGCTCGTCGGGCCGGGCGGGTGGAGCCGCCTCGACGTCGTCGCCACCACCGGGTCCACCAACGCCGACCTCCTCGCCGACGAGTCCGCCCCCGACGGGGCCGTCCTCGTCGCCGACCACCAGGGCGCCGGGAAGGGCCGGCTCGGCCGGACGTGGACGGCGCCGCCGCGGTCCTCGCTGGCGGTCTCGGTGCTGCTGCGCCCCGCGCCGCCGGTGGACCGCTGGTCGCTGCTGCCCCTGGTCACCGGCCTCGCCGTCGTCGAGACCCTCGACGCGCTCGGCGTGCGGGCGGGCCTGAAGTGGCCCAACGACGTCCTGGTCACCGGCCCGGACCGCCCCGGGAAGGTCTGCGGGATCCTGTGCGAGGTCCGTCCCGGCCGCGTCGTCGTCGGCGCCGGGATCAACGTCTCGCTGCGCACCGGCGAGCTGCCCGTCGAGACCGCCACCTCGATCGCGCTGGCCGGGGCCCGCGCCCGCGACCGCGACACCGTGCTGCGCCGCTACCTGCGCGCGCTGCGGGGACGGCTGGACGCCTGGGCCGCGGGGGAGCCGGTGCTGGCGGACTACCGCGCCGCCAGCCTCACCCTCGGGCAGCGGGTGCGGGCCCAGCTGCCGGACGGCACCGCGCTGGAGGGCGTGGCCGTCGACGTGGAGGACGACGGCCGGCTGGTCGTGCAGCCCTCAGGCGGGGCCCGGACGAGCCTGGCTGCGGCGGACGTCGTCCACCTGCGGCCCGCCTGAGGTCCCGCCCGGGGTCCCGCCCGGGGTCCCGTCGGCGGTCCCGTCGGCGGGGGGTGCGGAGGGCGCGGGGTGGGCCTGCCAGCCCTCCTCGCGCAGCTCCTCGACGAACACGAAGCGGCGGTAGGCCCACCAGCGGAACAGCGTGCCCAGCGCGACCCCGACGACCTTGGCCGAGACGTTCGAGGCGACCGGCCCGCGCAGGTCGAGCACGTAGTACGTGAACCCCAGGCACACCAGGGAGATGAGCAGGCCGACGCCGTTCATCACGAAGAACAGGAACAGCTCGCGCGGGGCGGAGGCGCGCCGCCGGTGCCGGAACGTCCAGTAGCGGTTGCCCAGCCACGCCACGACGATGCTCACGACGACCGAGATCACGTTCGCCGTCAGGGGCTTGTGGTGCAGCACCCCGACCCCGTCGGGACCGGCGAAGCGCAGCAGGTTGAACAGGCCGAAGTCGGTGACGAACGCGACCGCGCCGACGATCCCGAACTTCGCCGCCTCCCGGGCCAGCACCTCGTAGGTGTCCCGCAGCCTGCGCACGAGACCCGTGCCGTCCCGGTCGTCCCTGCTCACTCGCGTCCCCTCGGTGGTGGCCAACTCGTCCTGCGGCCACGCAGTCTGACGGGTCAGCCTGGGAACCGGCTCCAGATCACCGGTCCGCGCCCGCGCGTGTCTCCTCGCGCGGCCGGCGGGGGGCGAGGTGGTCCTCCATCTTCACCGCCGCGACGAGACCGGCGACGACGAGCGCCACGCAGGCGATCACGGTGAACAACGTCTTCCCCCTCCGTGGGCCGCACCACCGGGCCGCGGCGCGTGCGACCAGCGTGTCCCACCCGGGCGCGGGCGGCACCCCGGGACGTCCCGGGGTCCGTCGGCAGGCCGGGGGGCCCGCGCCACCCACTACCCTTGACGAACGTGACCGCCCCCACGACCACCCCGTCGGCCACCCCGGCGGCCGAGCCGTCGCGCCCCGACCCGGCCCCCTACGCCCGTCCCGGCGGCTTCCCCGTCGTGGGCGTCGTCGGCGGGGGGCAGCTGGCCCGGATGATGCAGCCGGCGGCGCTCGCCCTCGGGCTGCGGCTGCGGGTCCTGGCCGAGGGCCCGGACGTCGCCGCCGCCCAGGTCATCACCCCGGCCCCGGTCGGCGCCGCGGACGACCTCGCCGCGCTCGTCGCGTTCGCCTCCGACTGCGACGCCGTGACGTTCGACCACGAGCACGTCCCCGGTGAGGGGCTGCGGGCGATGGCCGAGGTGACCTCGGTGCAGCCGGGCGCCGACGCCCTGGTGCACGCCCAGGACAAGGTCGTCATGCGCGAGAAGCTCACCGAGCTCGGGGTCCCGTGCCCGGCGTGGGCCCGCGTCGCCGACCGGGCCGCGGTCGAGGCGTTCGCCGCCTCGGCGGGCTGGCCGGTGGTGCTGAAGACCCCGCGCGGCGGGTACGACGGCAAGGGCGTCCTCGTCCTCGACGGCCCGCAGGACGCCGCCGGGTGGGCCACGGCCGAGGCGTGGCTGGCCGACTGGGCCGGGCGCGGCGGGCTGCTGGCCGAGGAGCACGTGCCGTTCACCCGCGAGCTCGCCGCGCTCGTCGCGCGCAGCCCGTCGGGGCAGGCCGCGGCCTGGCCCGTGGTGGAGACCGTGCAGCGCGGCGGCGTGTGCCACGAGGTGACCGCCCCGGCCCCCGGCCTGGCCCCGGAGCTGGCGGCCCGGCTGACGGACGTCGCGCTGCGGATCGCCGGCGGCCTCGGCGTCACCGGCGTCCTGGCGGTCGAGGTGTTCGAGGTCGAGCGCGAAGGCGTCCGGGACGTCGTCGTCAACGAGCTCGCGATGCGCCCGCACAACTCCGGGCACTGGAGCATCGACGGGTCGGTGACCAGCCAGTTCGAGAACCACCTGCGGGCCGTCCTGGACCTGCCGCTGGGCGAGACCGCCCCCCGCGCGCCGTGGACGGTCATGGTCAACGTGCTGGGGCCCGAGCGCATCGAGGAGCGGCACGAGGACCTGTACCGCTCCTACCTGCACGTCATGGCGCACGACCCGGGCGTCAAGGTGCACCTGTACGGCAAGGAGCAGCGGCCCGGCCGCAAGCTCGGGCACGTCACCGTCTACGGCGACGACCTGGAATCCGTCCGCGCGCGTGCCCGGCACGCGGCGGCCTTCATCGCGGGGGAGATCGACGAGTGAGCGTTCGCGTGGGCCTGGTCATGGGGTCGGACTCCGACTGGCCGGTGATGGAGGAGGCCGCCAAGGCGCTGGAGGAGTTCGGCGTCGGCTACGAGGCCGACGTCGTCTCGGCGCACCGCATGCCGCAGGACATGGTCGCCTGGGGCACGGCGGCCGCCGGCCGCGGGCTGCAGGTCGTGATCGCCGGGGCCGGCGGGGCCGCGCACCTGCCGGGGATGCTCGCCAGCCTCACGCCGCTGCCGGTCATCGGCGTCCCCGTGCCGCTGCGCCACCTCGACGGCATGGACTCGCTGCTGTCGATCGTGCAGATGCCCGCGGGCGTGCCCGTCGCGACCGTCTCCATCGGCGGGGCCCGCAACGCCGGGCTGCTCGCGGTGCGGATCCTCGCCGCCGCCGACCCCGGGCTGCGGGAGCGGATGGTGGAGTTCCAGGACGGGCTGCGGCAGACCGCGCACGACAAGGGCGAGAAGCTGCGGGCGCGCACGCGCCGCGGCGGGGTGGGTTTCGGGGCCTGAGCCCGGGGCGGCCGCGCCGCCCGCTGCGCTGATCCGGTGGTCGTGGCCGCCACCGCTCCAGCGCCCGCCCGGCCCGGCCGATGCGTCCGGGGTGAGACGTGCGCCCCGGCCCCACCGGCAGACCGCGCGTCCGTCGGTGGAGCTGCAGGTGAGCCGGCGCGACGCCGCCCCCGACGCGACCCTCGACGACGTCCTCGACGTCGTGGGGTGCCGCGGCGACCGCGAGGACGAGCGCCGCGGGGTGAGCTGGGTGCTGCGGGAGGACCCCCCGGCGGGGCAGACCCTCACGGTCGCCACGCGGCGGCTGCTGGAGCGGGTCGTCCCGCTGCGCGGGCCGCTGGCGGTGCTGCGCGGGCGCGGGTTCACGGTGCGGGTGCTCATCCAGCAGGCCCCCGGCGACGGGCACGTCGTGCCGGCGGGGCTGTTCGCGGAGGCGGCCGCGTGGGGCGGGGCGGTCGACGTCGACCAGTTCACCGTCGTCGACTGCGCCGACACCGACCCCGCCCGGGCGGGGATCTTCCTGGAGGCCGACGCCGTCGCCGCGCACGCCGCGACGGGCACGGACCTGCTCGTCGGGGGGTACGGGACGCCCGAGCCGGCCGCCGACCCCGGCTGGGTCCTGCCCTGGCGGGGCCGGGTGGTGGACGAGCTCGGCGCCGAGGAGGGGTACCTGCAGCTCGGGCTGGACGACGGCAGCGTGCTGGAGTGCACCGGGGACCTGGTTCCCGAGGAGCTGGGGCTGCCCCGCCCGCGGCGGGCGGGCCCGGCCCGCCGACTGCGCGTCGTCGACTCCGCGGTCGTGTGGCCCGGCTGGCTGCGGGTGGTCGGGGAGGGGCTGCGCGTGGAGGGCACCGTCACGGAGGTCGCGGCGACCGGACCGGGTTTCACCTTCGCGGGTGGGGTGATGTCCTTCCACGACGTGCCGGCACCGGACCGGCCGACCGCCGTCCGCTGAGGCGCGCCGCCGCCGGGTAGCGTCGCGCCGGTGACCTCCAGCGCGACCCTGAGCACCGAGTCCCACCGCGTCGACGGCCACGACGTGCACGAGCACGTCCTGGTCGCGCCCCTGGACCACCGCGGTGCGGCGCCGGGGACGGTCGAGGTCTTCGCGCGCGAGTACGTCCGCGACGGCCGGCGCGACGCGCCGCGGCTGGTGTACTTCCAGGGCGGGCCGGGGCACCCCGCGACCCGGCCCGACGTCGTCGGCGGCTGGCTGGACCGGGCGCTGGAGGAGTTCCGGGTGGTGCTGCTGGACCAGCGCGGCACGGGCCGCTCGACGCCGCTGGACCGGCGGTCGCTGACGGGGACCCCGGCCGAGCAGGCCCGGTACCTCACGCACTTCCGCGCCGACTCGATCGTGGCCGACGCCGAGCTCCTGCGCGCCGCGCTCGGCGGGGACACCTGGGCGGCGCTGGGGCAGAGCTACGGGGGTTTCTGCCTCACGACGTACCTGTCGCAGGCGCCGCACGGGTTGCGGGAGGTGTTCATCACCGCCGGCCTGCCGGGTCTGACCACGACCGCCGACGACGTGTACCGCGCGACCTACGCGCAGACCGCCGTGCGGGGCGCGGAGTTCGCCGCCCGGTACCCGCGCGACGTGGCGGTGGCGCAGCGGGTCGCCGAGCACCTGGAGGGCACCGAGGAGTTCCTGCCGACGGGGGAGCGGCTGTCGGCCCGCCGGTTCGCCACGATCGGGATCGCGCTGGGGCAGGCGTCGGGTTTCGACGCGCTGCACTTCGCGCTGGAGGACCCGTTCACCCCCGGCGGCCGGTTGCGCGAGCGGTTCCTGGTGGAGGTGGGGCAGCGGGTCTCGTTCGCGGCCCACCCGCTGTACGCGCTGCTGCACGAGAGCATCTACGCCCAGGGGGCGGCGACGAACTGGTCGGCGCACCGGGTCCGCGAGGAGTTCGCCGGGTTCGCCACCGGTGCGCCGGGGTTCGCGTTCACCGGGGAGCACGTCTACCCGTGGCAGTTCGAGGAGGACCCGGCGCTGGTGCCGCTGCGGGAGGCGGCCCACCTGCTGGCCGCCGACGACACCCTGCCGCCGCTGTACGACGCGGCGGTCCTGGCGCGGAACACCGTCCCGGTCGCGGCGGCCGTCTACGTCGACGACATGTTCGTGCCGTACGCGTTCTCCCGCGCGACCGCGGCGGCGGTCCGGGGCGCGCGGACGTTCGTGACGAACGAGTACCAGCACGACGGGCTGCGGCTGGACGGCCGGCGGTTGCTCGACGTGCTGGTCGACCTGGCCCGCCGCTGAGGGCGGATACCGCGCAGACTGCCCGAGGTCAAGGGTTGCCTGTGTGCACTCTGTGCAGCACAGTGTGCCCGATCGAACCACCGAGCAGGGAGGCCCTGTGCGCAAGATCGTCTTGTCGGCCGCGATGAGCTCCGCGCTCCTCGCGACGACGCTGGCCGTGACGCAGTCCGCGTCCGCCCAGACCAGTTCCGACCTGAACACCACCACCGCCACGGGAGCCACCACCACGGGTGCGACCCGGTACGTCGTCCTGTACGAACCGGGCGTCGACGACGCGCAGGCGCGCACCGCCATCACCGCCGCCGGCGGCACCGTCGTGTCGAGCAACGCGGCGGTCGGCTACGCCGTCGTCGAGAGCACCGACGCCGGTTTCGCCGACCGCGCGGACGGCGCCGCCGCCCTCGTCGGGGCCGCCGCCGACCGCAGCATCGGCCGCGCCCCGGCCGACGTGGTCGTGAGCGCCGACGACGTCGAGCGGCTGTCCGAGGCCGAGCGCGCCACCCTCCAGGGCCGGCCGACGCTGAAGTCGCTGGCGGCGCGCAAGCCCGCCGAGGAACCGCTGGCCCCGCTGCAGTGGGACATGCGGGCCATCGGCGCCACCGCCGAGGGGTCCTACGCCGAGCAGCGCGGCAGCAAGAAGGTGACGGTCGGGATCATCGACACCGGTGTCGACGGGAACCACCCCGACATCGCGCCGAACTTCGACGCCGAGGGCAGCCGGAACTTCGTCACCGACCTGCCGGACATCGACGGCGAGTGCGAGGTCGAGGGCTGCGTCGACCCGGTCGACGTCGACGACGACGGCCACGGCACCCACGTCGCCAGCACCATCGGGTCCCCGATCAACGGCCTCGGCATCGCCGGCGTCGCGCCGAAGGTGAACCTCGTGAACCTGCGCGCCGGTCAGGACTCCGGGTACTTCTTCCTCCAGCCCACCCTGGACGCGCTGACGTTCGCCGCCGACTCCGGCGTCGACGTCGTGAACATGAGCTTCTACGTCGACCCGTGGCTGTACAACTGCCAGGCCAACCCGGCTGACTCGCCCGCCGAGCAGCAGCAGCAGCGCATCATCGTCGCGGCCGTGCAGCGGGCCGTCGACTACGCCCGCGGCAAGGGCGTCCTGCCGGTCTCGGCCAGCGGCAACGAGGCCACCGACCTCGGCGCCCCCGGGGTGGACTCCTCCAGCCCCGACTACCCGGTCGACGCCGAGGGCAACCCGGTCGACGCCCGCGACCGCACGATCGACAACGCCACCTGCCTGAACGTGCCCGCCGAGACCGACGGCGTCGTGACGGTGAACTCCACCGGTCCCTCGGGCCGCAAGGCGTACTACTCGAACTACGGCACCGAGCAGTCGGACGTGTCGGCGCCCGGCGGCGACGCGTACGACACCCCGAACCAGCGGATCTCGCCCGCGGGCATGATCCTCGCCGCGTACCCCGAGTCGGTCGGCCGCGCGGCCGGGACGATCGGGGAGGACGGTGAACCCACCACCGCCACGGTGCTGAAGGTCACCACCCGCGACGGCCGGGCCGCGTACTACCAGTACCTGCAGGGCACCTCGATGGCCGCCCCACACGCGGCCGGGGTCGCCGCGCTCATCGTCAGCGAGTACGGGAAGCGCGACCCCGCCCACCCGGGGACGCTGACGCTGGACCCGGACGTCACCGAGTCGTACCTGCTCGGATCGGCCACCGACACCCCGTGCCCGGTCCCGGCGGAGTTCACCTACCGCCGGGTGTCGGCGACGGCCGGTGAGCTGATCTCCACGGCCACCTGCGCCGGCAGCGGCGACGACAACGGGTTCTACGGCGAGGGCGTCGTGAACGCGCTCACCGCGGTCACGCAGTACTGATCGGGACCCACGCACCGGGAACCCCCGCGGTCGAGGACGCACCCGTCCCGGCCGCGGGGGTTCTCGCGTGCTCAGGCGGTGAGGGAGCGCAGCGCCTCGGTGTCGTCGGACTTGAGGTCCTCGAACATCGCCAGCGCCTTGTCGGTGTCCCACTTCACGGCCAGGCCGTGGCCGGTGCGGTAGTTCGGGTCCGAGACCGGCACGGTCATGGAGATCCCGCCGGAGCCGGTCGCGGCGCGCATGCCGCGCAGGAACGCCACCAGTTCCGGCAGCGAGGAGTCGTCGTCGACGGTGATGGCGCCGCCGCCGGCCGAGGCCAGCGGGTAGGCGCGGAACGGGTTCAGCAGCGTCGCCGGGCTCGCGGCCTTCGCCGTGATCGCGCCGAGCAGTTCCCGCTGGCGCTGCGCGCGGCCGAAGTCGCCCTGGACGTCGCTGTACCGGTAGCGGGCGTACCCCAGGGCCGTCTTCCCGTCCATCGTCTGGCAGCCGGCCTGGATGTCCAGCCCGGCCCGCACGTCGTCGACCGCGGCGGCCGGGCACATCTCGACCCCGCCGAGGGCGTCGACGATCCGCGCGAACCCCCCGAACCCGGTCTCGACGTAGTGGTCGACGCGCAGGCCGGAGACCTCCTCGACGGTCTGCGTGAGCAGGGGCGCCCCGCCGATCGCGAACGCCGCGTTGATCTTGTTCCGGTCGTGGCCGGGGATGGGGACGTAGGAGTCGCGGGGGATGCTGACCAGCGCCGCGGGGCCGCCACCGGCGGGCACGTGCAGCAGCATGATCGTGTCGGTGCGCCGCCCGGCGATGTCGTCGCCGCCGGCGGAGTACTCGGCGATCTCCTCGGCGCTGAGGCCGTCGCGGGAGTCCGAGCCGACGATGAGGTAGGTCGTGCCGGGCGTGACGGCCGGGCGCGAGCCCGTGGAGGCCGCCGCGACGCGGTCCACCGCCGACCAGGCGCGCCAGCCGAGGGTGACCGGGTAGGCCACCGCGAGGACCGCCACCAGGGCCGCCGCGACCAGGACACGCCGGCGGCGCACCCGCGCGCGGCCGGGCGAGCGGACCGGGCGGGACCCGGAGCGCGGAGCCGGGGCGGGGGAGGGCGGCCGCGGCGACGAGCGGGGCGGGGCCGGGGCGGGGCGGCTCAGCTCGGCCAGCCGCTGCTCGCGGCCCGGGGTCTGCGCCGCGGGCCGCACGGGCCGGGCGGGACGGCGGTGCGGGCGGCCGTAGGTCGTGGAGTGCCAGCGCTGAGCGTCCCCGGGGCCGCGGTCGGGGTCGTCCTGCTCGGGCGGTTCAGCGGGCATGGCCCCACC
Organism: Kineococcus rugosus; assembly: GCF_050871975.1. Lineage (NCBI taxonomy): Bacteria > Bacillati > Actinomycetota > Actinomycetes > Kineosporiales > Kineosporiaceae > Kineococcus > Kineococcus rugosus. The sequence goes on from NZ_JBJLSJ010000012.1 coordinate 47,943, forward strand.
GTACGGCCGCCGGGACGCCCCACCCGGGAGCGTGCGCACGAGTCTCACCCTCCCCTCACACGCGGGGAGGGTGAGGCGGTGCCTCAGGAGCGGGGGCGGCCCAGGGCGCGGTAGGTCCAGCCCGCGGCGCGCCAGCGCCCGGGGTCCAGGGCGTTGCGCCCGTCCAGGATCCGCTTCTCCTTCACCAGCGCCGAGATGGTGGCCGGTTCCAGGTCGCGGTACTCCTTCCACTCCGTCAGCAGCAGCACCACGTCGGCGCCGGTGACGGCCTCCTCGACGGTGTCGGCGTAGGAGATGTCCGGCACGGCCTTGCGGGCGTTGTCCAGCGCCGCGGGGTCGGTCAGCACCACGTCACCGCCCTGCAGGCGGATCTGGGCGGCCACGTTCAGGGCCGGGGAGTCGCGGATGTCGTCCGACAGCGGCTTGAACGCCGCACCCAGCACGGCCACCCGCTTGCCGATGAGGGACCCGTCGCAGACCTCCCGGGCCAGGTCGACCATGCGGATGCGGCGGCGCATGTTGATCGAGTCGACCTCGCGCAGGAACGTCAGCGTCTGGTCGGCGCCCAGCTCCCCGGCGCGGGCCATGAACGCGCGGATGTCCTTGGGCAGGCAGCCGCCGCCGAAGCCGAGACCGGCGTTGAGGAACTTGCGCCCGATGCGGTCGTCGTGGCCGATGGCGTCGGCGAGCTGGGTGACGTCGGCGTTGACCTTCTCGCACAGCTCGGCCATCGCGTTGATGAAGGAGATCTTGGTGGCCAGGAAGGAGTTGGCGGCGACCTTGACCAGCTCGGCGGTCTGGTAGTCGGTGACGATCAGCGGGGTGCCGCGCCCCAGCGGGGTGGCGTACACCTCGTCCAGCAGCGCCTTGGCGGCCTTGCCCGCCGCGGTGGTCTGCCCGCCGGGCACGCCGTAGACCAGCCGGTCGGGGGTCAAGGTGTCCTCCACCGCGTGGCCCTCGCGCAAGAACTCGGGGTTCCAGGCCAGCGCCGCGGCGGGCTGGGAGTCGGCGACCTTGACGGCCAGGCGGGCCGCGGTGCCGACCGGGACGGTGGACTTGCCCACGACCAGCTCCCCGGCGCCGACGTGGGGCAGCAGGGAGTCCACCGCGGCGTCGACGTAGGTCATGTCCGCGGCGAACTCCCCGCGCTTCTGCGGGGTGCCCACGCACACGAAGTGCACCGCCGAGCCGGCGGCCTCGGCCATGTCGGTGGTGAACCGCAGCCGGCCGGTGGCCATGGTGCGTTCGAGCAGCTCGGGCAGGCCCGGCTCGAAGAACGGCGCTCTGGCGGCCTGCAGGGCCGCGACCTTCTCCGGGTCGACGTCGATCCCGATGACCTCGTGCCCCAGCTCGGCCATGCACGCAGCATGGACGGCGCCGAGGTACCCACACCCGATGACAGTCATCCGCATGGAGCGCAGAGTAGCCACACGTACGCGCTGTGAACACATCTGCGTCCGATCGCGCGGGTGTGAGAAGGGCCGCAACGGGGTACTGCTGCGGGTGCGGCGACCGGGATCGGGAAAAGTCGTGACACTCTGTGCCTCAAGATTCGGCCGTTCGGGGTCGAGACCAGGAGCCACGGCACGTCCCACCGGAAGGTCACCATGCGCTTGCGTCCCCGCACCCTCGGCCTCGTCGCCGCTCTCGCGATGAGCTCCGCCCTCGTCGCCGGTGCCGCGCCCGCGACCGCGTCCCCCGGCGTCGACCTCAAGGCCGCCGGGGCCCGGGTCTACGGGGCCGACCGCGTCGGCACGGCCGTCGCCGCCTCCAAGTCCTTCTCCGGCGGCAAGGCCGCCGCGGTCGTCCTGACCCGCTCGGACACCTACGCCGACGCCCTCGCCGGCGCGCCGCTGGCCTCCGACAAGACCGGTCCCGTCCTCATGACGTCGCGCACCGCGCTGCAGCCCGAGGTCGCCGCCGCGATCAAGGACGTGCTCGCGTCCACCGGCACCGTCTACCTCCTCGGCGACGGCAACGCGCTGTCGGCCGACGTCGAGAACGCCGTCAAGGCGCTCGGCTACAAGACCCAGCGCGTCTCCGGCGCCGACCGGCTCAGCACCGCCGTCGAGATCGCCAAGCTGCTGCCCGCCGCCACGACCGTCTCGGTCGTCAACGGCTGGAACTTCCCCGACGGCCTCGCCGCCGGCGCCCTCATGGGCGTCGTGGAGAAGGACACCAGGCACAGCATCGGCGTCGTCCTGCTCAGCGACGGCACCAACCTCGGCGCCCCCACGGCGAACTACCTGGGCTCGCGCACCTTCCAGACCAAGCTCGCCGTCGGCGGGACCGCCGTCACCGCCGTCGGGCGCAGCACCGCCGGCTGGGCCCAGCTCGCCGGCGCCGACCGCTACGAGACCGCCGCGCTCGTCGCGCAGCAGTTCACCTCCGCGGCGTTCTTCGACGACGCCACCACCGTCCTCGGCGTCGCGACCGGCGAGAACTGGCCCGACGCGCTGTCGGGCTCGGCGCTCATGGCCTACGGCGGCGGCCCCATGCTGCTCACCGCCAAGGGCTCCCTGCCGGACAGCACCCGGCGGGCCATCGACGTCCTCAAGGCCGACGCGGCCGCCGGGGGCAAGTCGATCACCCAGGTCCTCGTGTTCGGCAGCGAGAACTCCGTCTCGAACGCCGCCTACGACGCCGCGGTCGCCGCCGCGAGCTGACCCCGGCGCCCCGCGTCAGGACCCGGCAGGCCCGTCACCCTCGCGGTGGCGGGCCTGTTCCGGTGTGGGGGCCTCGTCGAGGGCCAGGCGCCGCGCGAGCTGGGTGACGGTCTCCTCCAGCGCCCGCGAGCGCCGGTACGACGACACCACGAACCCCAGGAACGCCACGACCAGCCCGTACAGCAGCAGGTCCGCGCCGCGGCCCACGCCCACGGCGTTCGCGACGGCCGTCACCGCCCCCGGCGCCAGGATGCTGGCCACCGCGAGGGCCACCAGGGCGGCCAGCAGCAGCCGGCGCACCGCCTGGTGGCGGGCCCCGGCGGTGCTGCGCACGAGGAGGACCCCGACGACGAGCACCACGGCGATGAGCAGGACCTGGATCGCGAGCACGGCTACCCCCTACCCCAGCAGCGTCTCGACGAGGATGTTGACGCTGTTCAGCAGCGACTGGCCCTTGGAGCGGGAGTAGTCGGTGTACAGCACGTGCACGGGCTCCTCGGCCCAGCGCAGGTCCGAGCGCCCCACCTGGTGCACGATCTCGCTGGCGTGGGCCATCCGGTTGTGCCGGATCCGCAGCGTCGCCGCCGCCCGCCGCGACAGCACCCGCAACCCGTTGTGCGCGTCGGTCAGGCGCAGCCCCGTGGTGCGGTTGGTGTAGACGACGGCCGCGCGCAGCACCACCCGCCGCAGCGGGTCCAGCTCGGTGCGGCCGTCGAGGAAGCGGGTGCCGAACACGACGTCGAGGTCCTCGTCGTGCAGGCGGCGCACCATCGTCACCGCGTCCTCGACGCGGTGCTGGCCATCGGCGTCGAACGTCACCACCGACCGGGTCAGCGGGTCCCGCAGCGCGTACGCGATGCCCGTCTGCAGCGCCGCGCCCTGCCCCAGGTTCACCGCGTGCCGCACCACGACCGCCCCGGCGTCCTGCGCGACGCGCGCGGAGTCGTCGGCGCTGCCGTCGTCGACGCACACGACGTGCCGGAACCGCTCCCGCAGCCCGCGCACGACGTCGCCGATGACGGTGGCCTCGCAGTACAGCGGGACGACGACCCACGTGTGGTCGAACCCCGGCGCGGGGCGCGGCGGGGTGTCGGCGGGGGAGGGGGCTGGCGTGGTCACGGCCCGTCCATCATGGCGGGTCACCGGCCCGGGTCGTGCATCGGCGAGGATGACGCGCGTGAAGTCCCTGCTGTCGACGGTCCGCGCGCTGCTCGCCCTGCTGCCGGCGGGCAGCTCGCGGTTCGTCGCGGTGTACTGCACCGCCCAGGCGCTGCTGTCGGTCTTCGACGTCGCCGCGCTCGGGCTGCTCGCCGTGCTGCTGCCCGCGGCCGTCAGCGGGGACGGGCGGCTCGCGGTCGCGCTGCCCGGCGTCGGGTCCGCCGTCGGCACCGTCCAGCTCATCGTCCTGATCTGCGTGGCGAGCCTGCTGCTGGTGCTGAAGTCGCTGGCCCAGCTCGCCCTCGTGCGCTGGGGCGTGGTCCGGTTCGCCGAGCACGAGGTCGACGTCGCCGACCGCCTCGTGCGGGCCTACCTGTCCGCGTCGTGGGCCTACCGGCTGCGGTCGTCGTCGGCGCGGGCCGTCCGCACGGTCGACGAGTCGCTGAACCAGTCCTTCAACGGGTTCCTCATGCCGTTCTCCAGCCTCGTCGCCGAGGTCGCCTCCCTCGTCGCCGTCGGGGTCGTCGTGCTCGTCGCGGCCTGGCAGACCGCGATCGTGGCCGCCGTCTACTTCGGGCTCATCGCGGTGCTGCTGTACGCCGTGATCGCCCGGCGGGCCGCGGCCGCGGGGCGGGCCGCGACGTCGGCCAGCGTCCACACCATCCGGCTCGTGCAGGAGTCGTTCGCCACGACGAAGGAGATCACCCTGCGCGGTCGCGGCGACCAGCTCGCCGGGGTGGCCCGGGAGGTCCGCACCGGCAGCGCCCGCGCCCGCGGGATGGCCTTCTTCTACTCCGTCGGGCCCCGGTTCGTGCTCGAGGCGGCGCTGCTCGGCGGGTTCCTCGTCGTCGGCGGCGTCGCGGTCCTCACCCAGGGGGTCACCGAGGCCGTCTCGGCGATCGGGCTGTTCGCCGTCGCCGGGTTCCGCGTCGTGCCGTGCCTGACCCGGCTGCAGTCGGTGTTCGCCACCATGCACGCCCACGAGCCGAACGCCCACGAGGTCCTCGACGCGCTGCGCGAGACCGGCGCCTCCCGCGACGACCGGCCCGTCGCGCAGCCCGGGACGGCCCCGGTGGCCCTGCCGCCGGGAGCGGTCGAGATCGTCCTGGAGGACGTCGGCTTCACCTACCCCGGCAGCGACCGGCCCGCGCTGGACGGGGTGTCGCTGCGGGTCCCGGCCGGGTCCCGCGTCGCGGTCGTGGGGCGCTCGGGGTCGGGCAAGTCGACCCTCGTCGACGTGGTGCTGGGGCTGCTGACCCCCACCGCCGGGCGGGTCCTGGTCGCCGGGGAGCCGCTGGCCGACGTCACCGCCTCCTGGCGCGGGCGGATCGGGTACGTCCCGCAGGAGGTCGCGCTGCTGGACGCCGACGTCGCCGCGAACGTCGCCCTGTCCTGGCGGCCCGAGGAGGTCGACGTGCCGCGCGTCGAGCGGGTCCTGGCCGCCGCCCAGCTCGCCGACGTCGTCGCCGGGCTCCCGCAGGGCGTCGCCACCCCCGTCGGCGAGCGCGGGCTGCGGCTGTCCGGCGGGCAGCGGCAGCGGCTCGGGATCGCCCGCGCCCTCTACACCGACCCCAAGGTGCTCGTGCTGGACGAGGCGACGTCCGCGCTGGACGCCTCCACCGAGGCCGCCGTCACCGAGACCGTCGCGCGGCTGCGCGAGGACGTGACCGTGCTCGTCGTGGCGCACCGGCTCGCCACCGTCCGCGACTGCGACGCCGTCGTGCTGCTGGAGGGCGGGCGGGTCGTGGACGTCGGCACCTTCGACGAGGTCGTGGCGCGGGTGCCGGACTTCGCCGTGCAGGCCGAGCTGTCGGGGCTGACGGGGACCTCGGGGGCCTGAGGGTCTCCGGTACGCCCTCCCCGCGGGGCGCGGGTGGGCCATGCTCGGGAGGTGGTCCCGACCCCCCGCCTCCTGGCCGCGGCCTACCTCGGCGCCCAGGCCGCCGCCGTGCCGGTGTGGTGGGCCGGGCTGGCCCTCTCGCCGGCGTTCCGGCGCCCCTTCGAGCTCGGCGACCGCGCCGTGCTGGACTCCTTCGCCCGCGGCGACGTCGTCCTCGCCCTCGCCTCGGCCGCGGCCGCCGGGCTGGCCCTGGCCCGGCACCGCGCGGCGGGCCCCGTCGCCGGCCTGGTCGTGGCCGTGGTCGGCGCGAGCACGGCCCGGACCTGCCGGTGCGCGGTCGCCGGCCGCAGCGGAGGGCTCGGCGTCGCGGCCATGGCGGCGGCGACGGCGGGCAGCGCGGCCGCCGCGCGGGCGCTGCGGGGCGGCCGGTGAGGCTCTACCGGGTGGCCCGGCCCGCGACCCACCGCCGGCACCTGGTCGCGACGCTGGCGTGGATGCTCGTCGTCTGGTCCCTGGCCCTGCTCGTCCTGCCCGCGGTGCTGCGCGCGGTCGAGACCCGGCTGGGGGTGCCCACGTGGCACCTGCCCGGCGGCCGCGTCGCGGGGGTCCTGCTGCTCGTCGCGGCCAGCGCGGCCGGGGTCCGGTGCGCGTTCGCCATGGCCCGCGGCGAGGGGACCCCGGTGCCCTTCGACGCCGCCGCGCGGCTCGTCGTCACCGGCCCCTACCGGCGGGTGCGCAACCCGATGGCCGTCAGCGGCGTCTCCCAGGCCCTCGGGGTGGCGCTGCTGCTGGGCTCCCCGGCGTACTACCTCGTGCCGCCCGCGGGGGCGCTGCTGTGGCAGGTCGTCATCCGGCCCTCCGAGGAGCGGTTCCTGCTGGCGCGCTTCGGGGCGGAGTACGCCGACTACCGCGACCGCGTCCCCCTGTGGGTGCCCGCGCGGCTACGGTGGCGCCGGTGATCCAGCACACCGTCGTCTTCACCCTCGTCCACGAGCCGGGCTCGCCCGCCGAGACCGCCTTCCTGCGCACCGCGCGGGACGAGCTCGCCGCCGTCCCCGGGGTCCGCGACTTCACCGTGCACCGGCAGGTCAGCGTGAAGAGCCCCGGCACCTGGCAGTTCTCCATGGTCTTCGCCGACCGGGCCGCCTACGACGCCTACGACGCGCACCCCGCGCACCGCGCCTTCGTCGCCGACCGCTGGGCCCCGGAGGTCGCCGAGTTCCACGAGTACGACTTCGTCGCCTGGGACGGCTGAGACCCCGCCCCGGGTGTCGCGCGCCGGAGCCCCCCGCGACGCTGGGTAGGGTTCCGCATCGTGTCGCCGCTGGTCCGCATCGCGACGCGGACCTACCCGCCGGACGTGGGGGCCGCGCCGTTCCGCCTGCGCGCCCTCGCCCGGGCCCTCGCGGCGCGCGGCTGCGACGTCGAGGTCGTCACCACCTCGGCCACCGCCCCCGAGGACGCCGACCCCGGCGTGCGGACGCGGCGGCTGCCGGTGCTGCGCGACGGCGACGGCGTGGTCCGCGGCTACCTGCCGTACCTGTCCTTCGACGTCCCGCTCACCGCGCGGCTGCTCACCGGCCGCCGCCCCGACGTCGTCGTCCACGAGCCCCCGCCCACGACCGGGGTCGTCACCCGCCTCACCTCCCGGCTGCGGCGCGTCCCCTACGTCTCCTACCTGCCCGACGTGTGGGCGCAGGGCGCCGTCGCCGCCGGCGCCCCCCGGCCCGTCCTGGCCGCCGTCGGGCACGCCGAGCAGCTCGCGCTGCGCGGCGCCGACCGCGTCCTGGCCGTCACGCGGGGCATGGCCGACGAGGTCGTCCGCGGCGGCGTGGACCCCACCCGGGTCCGCGTCGTCGGCAACGGCGTCGACGTCGACGTCTTCCGGCCCGCCGACCCCGCACCCGTCGCACCGCACGGCCCGCGGGTCGTCTACAGCGGCACCATGTCGGAGTGGCAGGGCGCGGAGGTGTTCGTCCGCGCCTTCGCCCTGATCGCCCCCGACCACCCCGGGGCGACGCTGACGATGGTCGGCGGCGGCGTGGACGTCGCGCGGCTGCGCGAGCTCGCCCGCGCGGTCCCCGGCGTGGAGCTGCCCGGCACGGTCCCGCCCGGGCGCGCCGCCGCGCTGCTCGCCGGCGCCGACGTCGCCCTGGCCTCCCTCGTCCCCGGCTCGGGGTACGACCTGATGTCCCCGACGAAGATCTACGCCGCCACCGCCTGCGGGACCCCCGTCCTGTTCGCCGGCGTCGGCAGCGGCGCGCGCACGGTCCGCGACCACGACCTCGGCTGGGCCGTCGACCACGACCCGCGCGCCGTCGCCGACGCCCTCGCCCGCGTCGCGACGCCCACGCCCGAGCGCCGGGCCCGGCTGCGCCGGTGGGCCCTGGAGCACGGCTCGCTGGCCGCGGCCGCCGAGCGCGCCGCCGACGCCGTCACCGAGCTGCTGTGACCGTCGTCCCGATCACGGGAGGCACGCCCGCCGGGGACGTCCTCACCCTGGCCGTGGCGACGCTGTGGGTCCTCGTCCCCGGCGCCGCCGTCCTGCTGGCCGCGGGCGTGCGCCGGCTGCCCGTCCTGCTCGGCGGGGCCCCGGCCGTCAGCGTCGGCCTGTCCACCCTCGCCGCCACCGCCACCGGGGCGCTCGGCACCCGGTTCGGCGGGGGGACCGTCCTGGTCGCCACCGCGCTCGTCGCCGCCCTCGCCGCCGTCCTGCGCGGCCGCGCCGGGCCGCCCGGGGACCGGCCGCCCCGCGGGCCCCTGCCGGTCACCGCGCTCGTCGCCGCAGCCCTCGCGCTCGCCGCGGTCGGCACGACGGCCGAGCTGTTCCGCCGCGGCCTGGGCGCCCTCGCGACCCCGTCGCAGGAGCACGACACCATCACCCACACCCTCGTCACCGCGCGGGTCCTGCGCACCGGCGACGCCGCCCCCTGGCGCGCGCAGGCGATCGACGTCATCACCGGCGACCCCGCGCAGTACTACCCGAACGGCCTGCACCAGTGGGCCGCCCTCACCGCGCAGGCCGCGGGCGTGGACCCGGTCAGCGGCCTCAACGCCACCAGCGTCGTCGTCCTGGCCGTCGTCCAGACCCTCGGGCTGGTCGCGCTCGCCGCCCGCGCCCTGCCCCCGGCCTGGCTGCCCGCCGGCGGGGTCGCCGCCGTCGCCGCCGCGCTGGCCCACCAGCCGCTGCTGGCCATGCACCACGACTCCGGGGCGCTGCCCAACGCCGCCGCGATCGCCTTCGCCCCCGGGGCGATCGCGCTGCTGCTGCCCCCCGACCGGCCGCCCGCCCACCGGCCGTGGCGCGCCGTCGCCGCCCTCGTGCCCGTCCTGGCCCTGGCCGCCGCCGGGGTGCTCACCGTCCACCCCAGCGCCGCCCTCACCGTCGGCGGCGGCGTCCTGGGCGCCGGGACCGTCCTGCTCCTCGCCCGCACCGGCCGCGACCGGCGCCACGACCTGCGCCACGACCTGCGCTGGGTGGCCGGGCTGGCCGGCGCCGCCGTCCTGGCCGGTGCGCTCGTGGGCACGTCCCTGCTGCGCGCCGCCGCCGCCGGCGGCGGGTCCAGCTCCCGCTTCGCGCGCGACGTCCCCGTCCAGACCCTGCCCGACGCCCTGCACCGCGTCCTGACCCTGCCGCTGCAGGGCGGGCTGGACCCCGACGCCACCCGATCGCAGTGGTGGCTCGCCGCCGCCGTCGTCCTCGGCGCCCTGCTGGCCGGGCGCGCCGGCGCGGCCGTCCTCGGGCCGTGGCTGGTGTGGTCGGCGCTGGCCGTCGCCTACCTCGTCGGCGTGACCGGGCCCGGCGTGGACCTGGTGTGGGACTCGGCGTGGAACTCCTACTACCGCGTCGTCGCCCACGGCAGCCCGTGGGCGTGGCTGCTCGCCGGGGTCGGCCTGGCCCGGGTCGCCTCCTGGGCGGCCCCGCGGGCCCGGCCGGCCGTCGCGGCCGCGCTGGGGGCGGCGCTGCTCGCCGGGACGGTCCTGGCCGCCGGGCCCACCGAGGTCGCGGCGCTGCGCGCGCGGTACGCCGCCCCCGAGTACGAGCGCGTCGACGCCGACGACGACGCCGCCGGGCGCTTCCTCGCCGCGCACGTCCGCCCCGGTGAGCGCGTCCTGAACTCCGGCAACGACGGCTCCACCTACGCCTACGTCCTGCACGGGGTGCCGGTCCTGGCGACGACGGCCGTGCCGCTGGCCTCCCAGCCGGACCTGCGGGTCCTGGCCCGCGACCTGCGGGCCATGACGCCGCAGGTGCGCGCGCTGCTGCGCGAGCACCGCGTCGGGTGGGTCGTCGTGGACTCCCTGGCCCCCGGGCTGCCGCTGCGGCCGGCCGACGCGGAGTTCTTCGGCGTCCCCGGGTACGCCGTCCCGCCGGGCCTGACCGACCTGGACGCCGTGCCCGGTCTGCGCCGGGTGTTCACCAGCGGCTCCGTGGGCGTGTGGGAAGTGGTGGGGCAGGGGGCCGTGCCGTGACCTGGCACCCTGTGGCGGTGCCTCCCGAACCGAGCGTGCCCCAGCGCGTCGTCGCGGTCGTCGTCGCCCACGACCGGCGCGACCTGCTCCTCGCCGGGCTCGACGCGCTCGCCGCGCAGACCCGCCGCCCCGACCTCGTGGTCGTCGTCGACAACGCCAGCTCCGACGGGTCCCCGGCCGCGGTGCGGGAGTGGGCCGCGGCCGGTGACCTGCCGCTGGACCTGGTCGTCCTGCCCCGCAACACCGGTGGCGCCGGGGGGTTCGCGGCGGGCCTGGCCCGCGCCGTGCACCGGCACGCCGCCGACGCGGCCTGGCTCATGGACGACGACACCGTGCCGACCCCCACGGCGCTGCAGGAGGCGCTGGGGGCGCTGCAGCGCACCGGGTCCGCGCTGGTGGCGAGCCGCGTGGTGTGGACCGACGGGCGCGACCACCCGATGAACACCCCGCGCGAGCGCCCCGGCGCGAGCGCCGCCGAGCGCGCCGCGGCCCGCGCGGCCGACTGCGTGCCGGTGCGGTCGGCGAGCTTCGTGGCGCTGCTGCTGGACGCGCGCGCCGTGCGCGAGGAGGGCCTGCCCGAGGCGGCGTTCTTCCTGTGGAACGACGACTTCGAGTACACGACCCGGCTGCTGCGCCACCGGCGCGGCGTCGCCTCCCGCGCCAGCGTCGTCGAGCACCGGACGAGGGTCTTCGGCGGCGCCGACGCCGACCCGGGGGAGCGGTTCGTGCTGGAGGTCCGCAACAAGCTGTGGACGTTCACCCGGTCCCGGCCCCTCGACGCGCGCGACACCGTCCTGTACGGCGGCGCGACCGTGCGCCGCTGGGCCCGCGCGATCGCCCGCTCGCAGCGCCGCGGGGTGCTGCTGCGGGGGCTGGTGGACGGGGTGCGGCAGGGCGCCGGCCGGCCCGAGCCCACCGCGGCCGTCCTCGCCGGGCTCGGCGAGGTCTCCGAGGACGTCCGCGCCGTCGAGGCCGCCGCCGGCCGCGCCCCGCTCACCCCGGCCGGCCCGGCCACCGGGCTGCCCCCCTTCTCCGTCCTGCTGCCGGTGTGGGCCCGCGACGACGTCGCCCAGCTGCGCCGCGCCGTCGACAGCGTCACCGTCGAGCAGGAGCTGCGCCCCGACGAGGTGCTCGTCGTGCGCGACGGGCCCGTCCCGGCCGACCTGCAGCGCGCCCTCGACGACCTCGGCGCGCGGCCGGGGGTGCGCGTCCTGGAGCTGCCCGCGAACGTGGGCCTGGCCCGCGCGCTGGAGGAGGGGCTGCGGCGGTGCCGCTTCGACGTCGTCGCGCGGATGGACGCCGACGACGTCAGCCTGCCGGGCCGCTTCGCCCGCCAGCTCCCGCTCATCGCCGCCGGGGCCGACCTCGTCGGCTCGGGGCTGCTGGAGATCGGCGCCGACGAGGACGACGTGGTGGGCCGCCGCGTCCCGCCCACCGGGGCCGCCGAGATCGCCCGCTACGCCCGGTTCCACGACCCCTTCAACCACCCCACCGTCGTGTACCGGCGCTCGGCGGTGGCCGCGGCCGGGGGGTACCGCGACCTGGACCTCATGGAGGACTACTGGCTGTTCGCGCGGATGATCGCGGCGGGGGCGCGGGTGGAGAACCTGCCCGACCCGCTCGTGAAGTACCGCGTGGGCGCCATCCCCGACGCCGGGTCGTACGCGCGCCGCGGCGGCCTGCGGCTGTTCCGCTCCGAGCTCACCCTGCAGCGGCACCTGCGCCGCGAGGGGTTCACCACCTCCGTCCAGGCCGTCCGCAACGTCGTCGTCCGCGGCGGGTACCGGTTCGTGCCCACGCGGATCCGCACCGTCGCCTACCGCGCGCTCATCGCGCGAGGGGGGGAGTCGTGACCGCCGTCACCGACACCACGCCGCCCGCCGACACCGCCGCCGCCCGGCGGCTGCCGGAGGTCCGCTCCATCACGGGCCTGCGGATCGTCGCCGCGGTCTGGGTCCTGCTGTTCCACTGGAAGTTCACGCCGCTGCCGGACTGGGGCGGGGTGCGGGCCTTCCTCACCCCCGTCCTGGACTCCGGGCACCTGGGGGTCGACCTCTTCTACGTGATCTCCGGGTTCGTGATCACCCTGACCTACCTGGAGAAGATGGGGTCCCGGCCCCGGCTGCGGGCCTGGGTCGACTTCTGGTGGGCGCGCGTCTGCCGCGTCTGGCCCGCCTACGCCGTCGTCGTGGTCCTGTTCGGCCTGTGGCTGCTGTGGCGGCGCAGCATCGACCCCGCCTTCTACGCCTACCAGGGCGTGCAGCCCGACCTGGGCCCGTGGGCGTGGGTCGAGCAGCTGCTGCTGGTCCAGCTGTGGCACCGCCCCGACTTCGACGGGGCCAGCTTCGTGGGCGCGACGTGGTCGGTGTCGGCCGAGATGGCCGCCTACGCCGTCTTCCCCGTCCTGGCCCTCGTGCTGCACCGGCTCCGCCGGCTGCCGTGGTGGGTGCTGCTGCTCGGGGCGGTCGCGCTGATGGCCCCGGCGGCCCTGCGCAGCTACCAGACCGGCGAGATCTACTGGGACTACAGCTGGCTGTCGCGCATCCTCACCTGCTTCGGCGCCGGGGCGCTGGTGTGCCTGGCGGTGCGCCGGCTGCAGGCGGGGGCCGTCAGCTCGGCCCGCGCGGCCCGCTGGGCGCCGGGCGTCGCGTGGCTGCTGGTGCTCGAGTGCGTCCTGGTCGTCGGCTGGGCCGCCGGGCGCCCCTACGACCGGTACGCCGTCGTCGCGGTGCTGTTCCCGCTGCTCGTGGGGGCGCTCGCGCTGACCGAGCGGGGGCCGTCGGCGTTCCTGTCCCGGCCGGCGGTCGTGCTGGGGGGCCGGATCTCCTACAGCGTGTACCTGGTCCACGTCCCGGTGTACGAGGTCTTCTGGACGTTCCAGAAGGAGGTCCCGCAGATCGCGCCGGGCGGGCCGTGGACGGGCTTCCTCGTGCCGAACCTGCCGGTCGTCGCGATCGGTCTGGGGTGGGTCCTGTGGAGGTTCGTGGAGGAACCCGCCCGCCGCCGCCTGCGGTCGGTGCGCCCCGCCCGCCCCGCGCCGAGTCGTTGAGCCGGTCGGCCCGGCAGGACGGCTACGCTGACGCCACCATGCCCGAGCACAGCGCTGCCCACGACACGGACCGAGAGACGGAGCGAACGAGGGTGACCGAGCAGTGAACGCAGACCTCGTCGTCGTCGGATCGGGCTTCTTCGGGCTCACCGTCGCCCGCCAGTGCGCGGAGGACCTGGGCCTGAAGGTCCTGGTGATCGACCGCCGCGACCACATCGGCGGCAACGCCTACTCCGAGGCCGAACCCGAGACCGGCATCGAGGTGCACCGCTACGGCGCGCACCTGTTCCACACCTCCAACGAGCGCGTGTGGGACCACGTCAACCGGTTCACGCGGTTCACGCCGTACGTGCACCGCGTGTTCTCGACCTACCGGGGCGGCGTCTACTCGATGCCGGTGAACCTGCACACGATCAACCAGTACTTCGGCAAGGCCCTCGGTCCCGACGCCGCCCGCGCCCTCGTGGCCGAGCAGGCCGGCGAGATGGACACCGCGACCGCGGAGAACTTCGAGGACAAGGCGATCTCCCTCATCGGGCGCCCGCTGTACGAGGCCTTCTTCAAGGGCTACACCGCCAAGCAGTGGCAGACCGACCCGCGCAACCTGCCCGGGGCCACGGTCACCCGCCTGCCGGTCCGGTACAACTACGACAACCGGTACTTCAACGACAAGTACGAGGGTCTGCCCGTCGACGGGTACACCGCGTGGCTGGAGCGCCTGGCCGACCACCCGAACATCGAGGTCCGGCTGGGCACCGACTTCTTCGACCCGGCCCAGCCGGTCCGCAAGGGCAACGTCGAGGGGAACGTCCCCGTCGTCTACACCGGCCCGGTCGACACCTACTTCGGCAACGCCGAGGGCGAGCTGTCCTGGCGCACGCTCGACTTCGAGCAGGAGGTCCTGCCGGTCGGCGACTTCCAGGGCGCGCCGGTCATGAACTACGCCGACGAGGACGTCCCCTACACCCGGATCCACGAGTTCCGGCACTTCCACCCGGAGCGGGACTACCCGAAGGACAAGACCGTGATCATGCGGGAGTTCTCCCGCTTCGCGGTGGCCGGGGACGAGCCGTACTACCCGGTGAACACCCCCGAGGACCGGCAGAAGCTGCTGGCCTACCGCGACCTCGCCTCGCGCGAGCAGGGCGTCCTGTTCGGCGGGCGCCTGGGCACCTACAAGTACCTCGACATGCACATGGCGATCGGTGCGGCGCTGTCGATGGTCGACAACAAGCTGACGCCGCACTTCAAGGACGGCGCGGCCCTCGTGGCCGGTGGGGTGGACGCATGAGCACGGTGACGCACGGCGACGAGCTGCAGCTCGAGGGGTCGACGGGCCTGGCCCCCGACGACGGGGTGTGGCGCGAGGTCCACCGCATCGTCTTCCCCTCCAAGGCCGACATCGACGTGCTGCCGCTGTACGTCGACTTCTCCCAGTCCGAGGGGTACGCCTCGGCGGAGTCGGACTCCGTGGAGTTCGTCAACACCGGGGCCGGGGAGTCCGACACCGAGGCCGCCGGGGACCGCCGCAGCCTGACCGTCCCGGCCGGCAAGCGCTACTCCCTGGGCTCCTACTTCAACGCGTTCCCGGCCAGCTACTGGCGCAAGTGGACCCGCGCCGAGAAGGTCCGCTTCGACGGCTCCTTCAGCGGGTCCGGCACCGTCACCCTGTTCAAGTCCAACGCCCGCGGCTCGCGCCAGCGCGTCACGTCGTGGCGGGTGGACGGCCAGGCGCGGCTGTCCGAGGAACTGACCCTGGCCCCCTTCGCCGACGGCGGCTGGTACTGGATCGACGTCGCCGGCGGGGGCGAGGCCCTCACCCTCGTCGAGGCCGCCTGGAGCGCCCCGGTCGCCGACCGGCCCGCCGGGAAGGCGTCCATCGGCGTCACGACGATGAACCGCCCCGACTACTGCGTGAAGACGCTGAACGCGCTGGCCTCCGACGCGTCCGTGCTGGAGGTCCTCGACGAGATCGTCATCGTCGACCAGGGCACCCAGCGGGTCCGCGACGAGGACGGCTTCGACGAGGTCGCCGCCGCCCTCGGCCCGAAGCTGCGCATCATCGAGCAGGCCAACCTGGGCGGCTCGGGCGGTTTCGCCCGCGGCATGTTCGAGGCGGTCCGCGGGCAGCGCAGCAAGTACGTCCTGCTGCTGGACGACGACGTGAACATCGAGCCCGAGGGCATCGTGCGCGCCGTGCAGTTCGGCGACGCCTGCCGCAAGCCGACCCTCGTCGGCGGGCACATGTTCGACATGTACGACCGCTCGGTGCTGCACACCCTGGGCGAGTCCGTGAACCTGTACCGGTTCTTCTGGGGCCCGGCCCGCGGCCTGTACCACGGCCACAACCTGGCGGCCTCGAACCTGCGCCAGACGCCGTGGATGCACCGCCGCGTCGACACCGACTACAACGGCTGGTGGATGTGCCTCATCCCCGTCGAGGTCGTCCAGGAGATCGGGCTGGCGCTGCCGGCGTTCATCAAGTGGGACGACGCCGAGTACGGCCTGCGGGCCATGGAGCACGGCTACTCCACGGTGTCGCTGCCCGGGGCGTGCGTGTGGCACGTGTCGTGGAACGACAAGGACGACACGATCGACTGGCAGGCGTACTACCACGAGCGCAACCGCTTCCTGGTGGCGCTGCTGTACTCGCCGTACGAGCGCGGCGGCCGGTTGTTCCGCGAGAGCAGCTACACCGACGTCAAGCACCTCATCTCGATGCAGTACTACGCGCAGACCCTGCGCAACCGCGCGCTGTCCGACCTCCTGCGGGGCCCGGGCCACCTGCACGAGACGCTCGCCACGACGCTGCCGGCGATCCGCGCCGCCCGCGCCGAGCACCCCGACGCGCAGGTCGAGGCCGAGCCGGACGCGTTCCCGACGCCCAAGCGGGGCAAGCCCGCCCACAAGGGCAAGGAGCCGAGGCCGCCGAAGCGGGCCACGCTGCTGCCGTGGGCCGCGCAGGCCGCGCTGCGCCAGCTCAAGCCGGTCAAGCCCGAGGCCACCGAGCGCCCGGACGCGACGCTCGCGGCCGCCGACGGCAAGTGGTGGGAGCTGTCCCTGTACGACTCGGCCGTCGTCTCGATGGCCGACGGCAAGGGCGCGGTCTGGTACCGCCGCGACGCGAAGAAGTTCCGCTCGCTGCTCGCCGAGTCCGCCGACCTGCACCGCCGGATGCTCACCTCGTGGCCGCAGCTGCGGGCCGCCTACAAGGCCGCCCTGCCGGAGATCACCTCTATGCAGGCGTGGGCGAAGACCTTCGGCGTCGACCTGTCCGAACCGGTGGAGAAGAACTGACCTTGGCCACCTCCACCACGACAGCGCCCCTGGTGGCCCCGGGCCACGGCTCGGGGCTGCTGGACGTCGTCCGGTACCGGTACCTGCTCAAGCTCCTCGTCCGCAAGGAGATGCGGGTCCGGTACCGCGGGTCCGTCATGGGTCTGCTGTGGTCCTACGTGAAGCCCGGCGTGCAGTTCGCCGTCTTCTACTTCGCGATGGGGGAGTTCCTCAAGCTCAACGAGAGCGTCCCCAACTTCGCGGTCTACCTGTTCTCCGGCATCGTCGTCATCAACTTCTACACCGAGGCGTTCGGCAACGCGACGCGCTCGGTGGTGGGCAACGCGCCCCTCATCAAGAAGATCTTCCTGCCCCGGGAGCTGTTCGCGGTCTCCTCGGCGTGGGTGGCGGCGATCCACTTCCTGCCCCAGCTCGTCGTGCTGCTGCTGGCGTGCTTCGCCACCGGCTGGCGGCCCGGGCCGGTGCAGGTGCTGGCCGGGGTGCTCGGGTTCGCCATCGTCGCGGTCCTCGCCGTGGGCCTCGGGCTGCTGTTCGGGGCGATCAACGTCCTGTACCGCGACTTCGAGAACATCGTCGACCTGCTGCTGATGGTCGTGACGTGGACCTCCCCGGTCCTGTACGACTGGCGCAAGGTCGCCGACGCCGTCGGCGGGCCGGACTCGTGGTTCATGACGCTGTACCAGCTGAACCCGATCACGGCCGCCGTCGAGCTGTTCCACTGGGCCTTCTGGTACCCCACCGGCGATGTCCGGGACGCCGGCGCCGCCGTCGTGCTGCCGCCGCACCTGCTGTGGTCGGGGCTGTGGGCCCTGCTCATCGCCGGTGCGCTGCTGGCCGCCGGGCAGGCCGTGTTCCGCCGCATCGAGGGCCGTTTCGCGCAGGAGCTGTGATGACCGTGACCAACGTCCCCGGCACCACCACCGCCACCGCCATCGAGGTCCACGGCCTCGTCAAGGACTTCACCCTGCGCCACAACCGCTCCCTCAAGGAGCTGGCCATGGCGAAGATCCGCAAGAGGCCCATCTCGGACACCTTCCGCGCCCTGCACGGCATCGACCTCACCGTCCACCAGGGCGAGTCGCTGGCCCTGCTCGGGTTCAACGGGTCGGGCAAGTCGACCCTGCTGAAGCTCATCTCCGGGGTCATGCGCCCCGATCAGGGCACCATCGGCGTCCGCGGCCGCATCGCCGGGCTCATCGAGGTCGGCGCCGGGTTCCACCCCGACCTGACCGGCCGCGAGAACGTGTTCCTCAACGGCGCGATCCTCGGCATGGACGAGGCCACGATCACCGCCCGCTTCGACGACATCGTCGCCTTCAGCGAGATCGAGCGGTTCATCGACACCGAGGTGAAGTTCTACTCCTCGGGGATGTTCCTGCGCCTGGCGTTCGCGGTGGCCGTCCATACCGACCCCGAGGTCTTCCTCATCGACGAGATCCTGTCCGTCGGTGACGAGCCGTTCCAGAAGAAGTGCCTGGCCCGGATCGAGGAGCTGCGCGCCGAGGGCCGCACCCTGGTCATCGTCAGCCACGACCTCGACATGGTCGCGAACCTCTGCACCCGGGGGGTGCTCCTGGAGCAGGGCCGGATCGTCGCCGACGACACCGCCCACCACGTCGTCGCCCGGATGCGCGGCCAGGCGTGAACCGCACCCGGCACCTCGTGCCCGCCGCCGCGGTCGGCGTGCTCGCCGCGGCCACCTTCCTGCTCGTGCGCACCGCGCTCGTCGACGACGCCTACATCACCCTGGCCTACGCGCGGAACGTCGCGCTGCACGGGACGTGGGGCCTGCTGTCCGACGTCCCCTCGAACACCGCGACCTCCCCGCTGTGGGTGCTGCTGCTGGCGGCGGTCACCGCCGTCGTGCGCCGGCCCGTGCTGGCGCTGGGGATCCTGCACGTCGCGATCGCGGTCGGCCTCACGCTGTCGCTCACGTCGTCGGCGCGCCGCACCCGGCTGCCCGCCTGGGTCGGCCCCGCCGCCGCCGTCGCGATCGGGGTGAACCCGCTGCTGCTGAGCTCGGTGGGCCTGGAGTCGGCGTTCCTGGTCCTGCTGGTCTCGCTGCTGCTGCTGACCGCGGTCGCGGGCCGGCCGGTGCTGTTCGGCCTGGTCGCCGGGGCGGTGTTCCTGACCCGCATGGACGCCGGGGTCGTCATCGCCGTCGTCACCCTGCTCACCCCCGCGGTCCTGCGCCGCGTGTTCCTCGCGGTGCCCGCGGCCCTCGTCGTGGTCCTGCCGTGGGTGGTGTGGAGCTGGTACGCCCTCGGCTCGGCCGTCCCCGACACCGTCGTCATCAAGACCCTGCAGGCCAAGTGGGGGCAGTACGACGTCACCAACGGCGCCCAGATGTACGTGGAGGTCTACGGCCTCGTCGCGGTCCTGGCGTTCCTGCCCGTCGTCCTCGGCGGGCTCGGCTGGTGCGTCCTGGCGGCCACCGCCTGGACGGGCCGGCGCGCGGCGCGCGAGGACGGGCCCCGGCTGTGGCCGTGGCTGGTGACCGGGGTCGCCGGGGTCGCGCACTACGCGGCGCTGTCGATCCTGGGGGTCCCGCCGTACCACTGGTACTACGCGGTGCTCATCGCGCTGTCCACGGTCACGGCCGTCGCCACCCTCGGCCTGCTGTTCCGCGACGTGGAGCTGCGGCCCGTCGGCCTCGGCGCCGGGCTCGCCGCCGTCGTCCTCGTCGTGGCCAGCACCGGCGCGAACCTGCGCGCCGGCACCCCCTGGCCCATCGCCCCCATCCAGACGAACTGGGCCGAGCCGTCCCGCTACACCCAGATCGCCACCGACGTGCAGGCCGTCCTGCGCGAGCGCGGCGGCCCGCAGCACGTCACCTCGCCCGGCGAGATCGGGCACCTGGCGTACGTCTGCGACTGCGTCGTCGACTACTTCGCCGACCCCGCCCGCGTGCAGCCGATGATCGACGAGGTCGAGGCCGACGCCTCGCCCACCGCGCGCCGGCTGCTGGAGCTCAACTTCACCCACCGCGACCGCGACGCCGCCCCGGTGCCCGTCGCCGGGGACCTGTTCCGCTTCGACCGCGGCACCGAGCCCCCCGAGGCGCGGGGGCTGCCCACCTGGCCCGTCTCCACGACGTGGGACATGGCCGTCTCCGACATCGTGCTGCTCCCGGCAGGAGGACTGTGAACGTCAAGGATTCGCTGGCCGCGGCGGACCTGCGCCTCCTGCAGGCCGTCCAGCGCGGGGTCGTCTTCCCCGGCGCCCAGCAGGTCGCCACCGGCCTCTCGCACGCCGGCGAGCACGCCGCGGCGTGGATCGGGATCGGGGCCGCCGGGTACCTGCTGGACCGCCGCCGCCGCCGCGAGTGGGCGCTGGCCACCGCCTCGGTCGTCGCCGCCCACGGCGCCTCCGTCGTCCTCAAGCGGGTCGCGCGCCGGCACCGGCCCCTGGACCACCACGTCGAGGTCCGCGTCGGCACCCCCAGCCGGTGGAGCATGCCGAGCTCGCACGCGACGTCGACGACCGCCGCCGCCGTCGCCTTCGCGCCGCTGCTGCCCGTCCCCACCTGGCCGCTGGTCCCCGCGATGCTCACCTCCCGCCTCGTCCTCGGCGTGCACTACCCGACGGACGTGACGGCCGGTGCCCTGCTCGGCGCGGCGACGGCCGCGGCCGTGCGCCGGATCGCCTCGTGACGACCACCGACCCCGCCACGCCGTCGGCCTCCCCGGCGGCCCGGGCGTCGCGGCTGCCGGCGTGGCTGCGGGCGATGCGCCCGCGCCAGTGGGTGAAGAACGTCCTCGTCCTGGCCCCCGTCGTCCCGGCCGGGTCGCAGGTCGGCCTCGACACCCTCACCGGCGTCGCCGTCGCGTTCGCCCTGTTCTGCCTCGTCTCCAGCTCCATCTACCTGATCAACGACGCCAAGGACGTCGACGCCGACCGGGCGCACCCGCGCAAGCGGTTCCGGCCCATCGCGGCCGGGGAGCTGTCGGTGCGCACCGCCGTCGTGCTCGCCGTCGTCCTCGCCCTCCTCGCCGTCGGCGGCGGCCTGGCCTGGCAGCCCGCGCTGGGCACCGTCCTGGGCGTCTACTTCCTCATCCAGCTCGCGTACTGCTTCGGCGTCAAGCACGAACCGGTCCTGGAACTGGCGTGCGTCGCCTCGGGCTTCCTGCTGCGCATGCTGGCCGGTGGCACCGCCGGCGACATCCCGCTGTCCGGCTGGTTCCTGCTGACCACCGCGTTCGGGTCGCTGTTCATGGCCGCCGGGAAGCGCTACGGCGAGGCCCGCCGCGGCGAGCTCACCGGCGAGGCCGTCCGGCGCGTCGTGCGCAAGTACACGACCACCTACCTGCGGTTCGTGTGGACGCTCGCCGCGACCGTCGTCGTCACCACCTACGCGCTGTGGGCCGTGGAGGTCCTCGTCCCGCAGGCCGGCACGAACCTGGCGGCGATCTCGGTCGTCCCGTTCATCCTGGCCGTCATGCGGTACGCCGTCGACGTCGACAAGGGCGACGCCGAGGAACCCGAGGAGATCGCCCTGCACGACCGGGTGCTGCTCGTCCTGGCCCTCACCTGGTGCGCCTCGCTGCTGCTGGCGGTGTGGCTGTGATCCGCGCCGTCACGCAGCACCAGCGCTTCGGCGAGGTCGTCCGCTTCCTCGTCTCCGGCGGCATCGCCTACCTCGCCGACCTCTTGGTGTTCAACGTCCTGCTGTTCTCCGGCGTCGGGTCGGCGTGGGCGAAGGTCGTCTCCAGCGTCGTCGCCATCTTCATCGCGTTCCTCGGGTCCCGGTACTACACCTGGCGCGAGCGCCGCAGCGAGCACCCGGGCCGCGAGTACGCCCTGTTCTTCCTGTTCTCCGCCCTCGCCGCCGGGCTGCAGCTGCTGTGCCTGACGATCACCCACTACGGGTTCGGGTGGACCTCGCCCCTGGTGGACAACCTCTCCGGCAACGTCGTCGGGATGGCGATCGCCATGGTGTTCCGGTTCTGGACGTTCCGCACGTTCGTGTTCCCGGACCGCTCGACCTCCCGTGCGTGACCGCAGGTTCCTGCTCCCGGCGCTGGCCGGGGTCCTGCTGACCGTCGCGGTCGTCCTGTCCGGCCTCGGGCAGGAGCCGTGGCAGCGGGGGTACGACCTGGCCGTCTACCGCGACGGCGCCCGCGACCTCCTCGCCGGCCGCGACCTCTACCTGCGCGAGACCTACCGCGGCCACTGGTTCGTCTACCCGCCGTTCGCGGCGGTCCTGTTCGTCCCGCTGCTCCTGCTGCCCGCCGCCGTCGACCTCGTGCTGTGGGACGCGGTGCTGCTCGCGGTCACCGCCTGGGCCTGCTGGAAGGTGTTCCGCGCCGTCGCACCCGGCGCCCCCGCCCTCGCGGGGGTGGGCACCGCGCTGGTGCTGCTCAGCGACCCGTTCCGGGAGGCGCTGGTGCTGGGGCAGGTCAGCCCCCTCGTGGTCGTCGGGCTCGTCGTCGGCTGCCTGTACGGCGGCCGCGGCGGCGCGGTGCTCGCCGGCCTCGCCGGCGCGGTGAAGGTGACCCCGGCGCTGGTCGTCGCCGCGGGCGTGAACCGGCGCGCGCGGTGGTGGTTCGCGGCGGCCGTCGTCGTGGTGGGCCTGGTGGCGACCGGGGCCGGGGCGCTGCTCGCGCCCGGCTCGGCGGTGTCGTACTTCGGCGGGCTGCTGTGGGACTCCGCCCGCGTCGCCGCCCCCGGCACGACCACCAACAACTCCCTGGCGGGTGCCTTCGCCCACGCCGGGCTGCCCACCGCCCCGGCGCTCGTGCTCGCGGTGCCGCTGGTGGCGCTGGTGCCCCTGGTGGCGCACCGGGGGGACTGGCTGGACCGCGGGGACCGGGTGCGCTTCGGCCTGCTCGTCTCGCTGGTGACCTGCCTGGTCTCGCCCGTGACGTGGTCGCACCACGCGCTGGCCGCGCCGATCGCCGCGGCCGCGCTCGTCGGGTGGGGGCGGTGGCGGCCCCTCGCCGTGCTCGCCGGGGTCCCGTGGCTGCTGCCGGTGCTGCAGTGGGGGCCGGTCGCGGCGCAGACCCGGCCGCTGTCGCTGCTGGTGCTCGTCACGCTGCTCGCGCTGCCGGTCGCCCGGCGGGCCGCACCCGCGGTGCGGGCCTGAGCCACAGCACCGCGACGGCCGCCAGCAGCAGCGCCATCGTCACGACGGGGCTGAACCCCAGCACCGCGACGTTGGCGATCGTCGCCCCCACCATCAGCAGGGCCAGGCCCGCCGCGGCCGCGCGGTGCAGCTTCGGCACGAGCAGCCCCACCCCTCCCGCGACCTCGCAGGCCCCCACGAAGAACCGCAGCCACTGACCACCGAGCTCCTCGAACATCGACACCGCGGCGGCGTCCCCGGCGAGCTTGCCCGCCCCCGCCGCGACGAACACCACCGCCAGCGCCACCCGCAACACCCAGCTCACGACGCGTCTCATGGCTGTCCGACCACCGGGCGGTCCAGGACTCATCGCCGTCGCGGCGTCAGCCCCGTCGGCCGGGTGGAGCGTGCGGCACCACCGCAGGACCGCACCGCGTCGAGGGGTTCCCCGGGCAGGAGCCCGCCGGAGGAACCCCACGACCCGCTGGAGCCCGGTGGACGACCCGGGGACGTGCGCGTAGCTGCCGGCTCCACCCACCCACCCACCCACCCACTCGTGAGAGGTCACGGCGGCCCGAGCCGGGTGCCGAGGGCGGTGGAGCCGGCACCCGCGTGCACCTCAGCCGCGCGCGACCCTCCCGGTGACCGAGCTGAACGTCAGCGTCCCGCCCTGGAACGTCTGCGTCAGCGTCGAGCCGTTCCAGCGCTCGTCGCCGGTGGGCATCCCGAGGCTGCCGTTCTCCCAGCCCTGGGCGGCCCACGCGTCGTACACGGCGCCGCGCACGGCGTGCGCCCCCGTCGTGGGGCCCCAGTAGATCGACCCGCCCTGGAAGCGGTTGAACCAGCCGCGGCCGTTCGCCAGGGCGGTGTCGCCGGTCACGGGGAAGCCGAGGCCGTTCTCCCAGCCGAGGCGGGCCCACTCGGCGCGGATCGCGCCGCGGGTGAGGCGGGCACCGGTGGCGGGGGACCAGTAGATCGACCCGTTCTGGAAGTGGGTGTAGTACCCCTGCCCGTTGGGGGTGCGGGCGTCGGAGGTGGTGGGGAAGCCGAGGCCGGTCTCCCAGCCGGTGCGGGCCCACTCGGCCAGGATCGCGCCGCGGACGGCGTGCGCGCCGGTGGCGGGGGACCAGTAGACCGACCCGTTCTGGAAGTGGTTGTAGAACCCGGTGCCCCCGGGGGTGCGGGTGTCACCGGTGGTGGGGAACCCGAGGCCGTTTTCCCAGCCCAGGCGGGCCCACTCGGTGCGGATCGCGCCGCGGACGTCGTGGGCGCCGGCGGCGGAGGCGTAGATCGAGCCGCCCGCGAAGTGCTGGTAGGCGCCGCGGCCGTCGGGGGTGCCGAGCTCGGCGCTGGTGGCCGGGCCCAGGGACGCGGCCCCGCCGAGGGCGTCGTACCGCTGGCGCACGGCGCTGGCGATGGAGAACCAGTCCGAGCGCAGGCCGCCGAGCTGGCGGATCTTCGTCCCGGTCACCGCGACGGTGCCGTTGGTGCAGACCAGGTTCGCGCGGGTGACGCGGCCGCCGTAGTCGCCGCGGCCGTCGCGGTCGGTGAGGACGAGGGTGGTGGCGCGCCCGCCGGGGGCGCACCCGGCGTCGAAGGCGGTCGCGGGGACGGTGGCGGTCCAGGCGGCGACGCTGCCGCCGGCGGCGGCGCCGGGGCCGGAGAACGGGTCCTCGCGGGCCTGGAGGTACGGCTTGGACCCGGCGACGGTCCACCCGCCGTTGGAGGAGGAGAACTGGGTGAAGGCGACCTGGCCCTCGTAGGAGCGGATCTCTCCGGCGGTGGCGGCGATCGCGGCGTTCGTCGAGGCCGGGGTCGTCCAGGTGGTGACGCCGTTCCGGTCGCGCAGCTCCGCACCGCGGTACACCTGGCACGCCGTGGTGTCGCAGATGTCGGTCTGCGCCTGCGGCCTCAGCACCGACATGGCGTAGCTGCGGGCGGCCACGGACTGGGCCTCGAGCGCCTCGGGGTGGAAGGAGGCGGGGGACTCGGCGGGGACGACACCGCGCAGGTACGTCTCCAGCGGGACGTCGTTGACGACGGTCAGCTTGGGGCCGGTGACGATGCGGATGGTCCCGTCGTAGCGGACGAACGTCCCGTCGCCCTTCTGCAGCAGGACCCCGTCGGGGCCGCTGACGGTGACGGTCCCGCCCCAGGTCTCGTTCCAGCCGCCGTCGACGGCGCCGCTGAGCCCGCCGCCGGCGGGGGCGACCACGAGGCGCTGCCCGGGGCCGAGCTTCTGGGCGCTGGAGGAGATCGTGAGCTGCCCGGCGGTGGGGGCGTAGACGGCGACGGCGGCGTTGGCGAACGCGGTCAGCCCGACGCGCAGGACGCGGTCGGCCTGCCTGCCGACGGTCGTGCCGGGGTAGTAGAAGTCGAGGATCGTGCGGTGCGACTGCCCGCCCAGGGCCCGCGACTGCGCGCCCCACTGCGACATGCCGATGCCGTGGCCGAAGCCGTGCCCGGCGAACGCGAAGGCGCCGCCGACCGCGG
Source organism: Kineococcus rugosus (assembly GCF_050871975.1). Lineage (NCBI taxonomy): Bacteria > Bacillati > Actinomycetota > Actinomycetes > Kineosporiales > Kineosporiaceae > Kineococcus > Kineococcus rugosus. Next base: position 72,983 of record NZ_JBJLSJ010000012.1, read on the forward strand.
GACGGACCTCGGCGGCCTGCGCGGGCAGGGCGGTGAGGGTTCCCGCGGCCAGCGCGGCGGCGGTGACGGCCACGGCTCGGGAGATTCGTCGGCGCACGGTTTCCTCCAGGGTGGGACTCAGCGGTGGAACTAGCGGTACGTGGTCGAAGTGGTGCGGCGGGCCGCGTCCCAGGTGATGGAGCCGCCCTGGAACTCCAGGCGCAGGCCGCCGGGGACGCTGAACTCGTCGGTGGTGGGGAAACCGAGGCGGCCGTTCTCCCAGCCCTGCCGGGCCCACGCATCGCGGATCGCGCCGCGGACGGCGTGCGCGCCGGTGGCGGGCGACCAGTACACCGAGCCGCCCTCGAAGTGGGTGTAGTAGCCGGGGGCGACGGGGGTCCGGGTGTCGCCGGTGGTGGGGAACCCGATGCCGTTCTCCCAGCCGAGCGCGGCCCACCGGTCGCGGATGGCGCCGCGGACGGCGTGCGCGCCGGTGGCGGGCGACCAGTAGACCGACCCGTGCTGGAAGTGGTTGTACGCGCCGGGGCGGCGCGGGGTGCGCAGCTCGTCGGTGAGGGGGACGCCGAGGGTGCCGACCCCGCCGAGGGCGTCGAACCGGCCGCGGATCGCGCCGTGGACCTCCCGCACCGGGGTGGTGGGGGAGGAGTAGACGCTGCCGTAGTGGAAGTCCTTGCGGGCGACGCCCGCGGAGTTCGTCGTCCGGGCCCCGCCGACGTCGCCGCCGAGGACGGACCGCTCGGCGCCGAGGGCGATCCAGTGCCCGCGCAGGGGGTCGGTGGTCCCGGTCCACCAGGACGTCTCGCGGGCGGCGCCGGAGAACGTCAGGGAGAGGTGGACGTGGTCGGTGTGCGGGTTCGGGCCGGTGTAGGGCTGCCACCCGGCGCTGGGGGCGTACGCCTTCCACACCTGCCGGTCCCAGATGACGTACATGACGCCGAGGCGGCGGGCGGCGCGGGCGTCGTCGGCGAGCAGCCAGGTGAGGAACTCCCGGGCGAGCGCGGCCTGGGCGGGGTCGGCGGCGTTCAGCATCCAGTCCAGGGCCCGGCCGTCGGAGTGCTCGGAGACGGGGACGCCGGTGGCGGGGCAGTCCCGGGCGGTGCCGATGGTCTGCCGGCCGTAGGCGTCGCGGATCAGCTGCGCGACGGCGAGGGTCCCGGGTTGCGGTGCGCCGCAGGTGGTGGGGGGCTGGTAGCGGGCGGCGAGGGGTTCGGCCTCGGCGGGCAGCCCCGCCGGGGTGCGGGGGGCTGCGGCGGCCGCGGTGGTGCCGGCGAGCAGGGCCCCGGCCGCGGCGGTCGCCGCGAGCAGGGTCCGCCACCGCGGTCGCCGGGTCACGTCACTTCTTCTTCACGGTGATCTTGTTCGTGGCCCTCGCCCAGGTGAGGACGCCGCCCTCGAACTCGATGCGGGTGCCGCCGTCGACGGAGTACTCGTCCTTCGTGGGGAAACCGAGGAAGGAGTTCTCCCAGCCCAGGGAGGCCCAGGTGTCCCGGAACCCGCCGGTGACGGCGTGCGCGCCGGTCGAGGGGGACCAGTAGATCGACCCCTTCTGGAAGTGGTTGTACCAGCCCTTGCCGTTGGGGGTGCGGGTGTCGTCGATCGTGGGGAAACCCAGGCCGTTCTCCCAGCCGAGCGCGGCCCAGCGGTCGCGGATGGCGCCGGCGACCCAGTGCGCCCCGGTGGCGGCGGAGTAGTAGATGGAGCCGCCCTGGAAGTGGGTGAACCAGCCGCCGCGGGCGACGCCGTCGCCGGTGACGGGGAACCCGGCGGGCCCGCCCTCCCAGCCCATGGAGGCCCACTTCTCCCGGATCGCGCCGCGCACCTCGCGGGCCCCGGTGGCCGGGGACCAGTAGATGGAACCGCCCTGGAAGTGGGTGTAGAAACCGCCCTTGGCGGGGGAGTCGTCGGTGGTGGGGAAACCCATGCCCTTCTCCCAGCCGAGCTGCCCCCAGCGCTGCAGGATGGCGCCGCGGACGGCGTGCGCGCCGGTGGCCCTGGACCAGTAGATCGCGCCGCCGGAGTAGAAGCGGTACGAGCCGGTGCCCCCGGGGGTGTCGTTCTCGGGCGTGGTGGGGCCGCCGAGGGCCGCGGCTCCGCCGATGGCGGCGTACTTGGCGTCGATGGCGGTGGTGGTGGCACCGCCGAGGAGCTGGGCGACGCGGGCGCGGATGGTGTCCATGCGGGTGAACCCGACGTTGCCGGGGCACGCGGTGAACCCGACGTCGCGGTGGGCGTTGACGGTGCGCAGCTTCACGGTGGTCCCCGCGGCGTAGCGGGCGGTGCCGCCGCCGGCGGAGGTGAGGTACGCGGCGCCGTCGGCGGGCAGGCCGTACAGGGACAGCTTCCACGCGACGACCTGGGCGACGGCTTCGAGGCAGGCCGCGGTGGGGGCGACGGAGGTGAAGTCGCCCATCATGGAGACGCCGAAGGTGTCGGCGTTGAACCCGCCGGCGTGGGCGCCGACGACGGCCTTGGTGATGCCGCCGGCGCGGCCCTCCCAGATCCCGCCGAAGCGGTCGACGACGAAGTTGTACCCGAGGTCGGACCAGCCCAGGGAGACGGTGTGGTACCGGTACATGCCGCGGATCACCGAGGGGACCTCGGCCTGGCTGTAGGTGCCGCCGTCGGCGGTGTGGTGGACGACGACGGCCTTGATGGTGTCGCTGTAGCCGGCGCCGCCCTTGCGCAGGGACTCGTCGGCGCCCCACTGGGCGCGGGTGCGGATGGCGGGCTGGGGCAGGACCCGGGGGGAGGCCTTGGTCCCCTGGGTCTGTGGGGAGGACAGCGTGCTGCGGGCCAGGCTGGTGCTCTCGCCGGCGTCGACGAGCTGCAGGTGGGCGTCGTGGACGTCGGCGCGCGGGAGGCGGACCTGGACGGTGGCGCCGCTGCCGAGGGCGCCGACCCACAGGGGGTCGGAGGCGGCGGTGACGGAGCTGCGGCCCTCGGCGGTGTCGGGGTCGGGCTCGGAGTCGTTGAGGGGCAGGTCGCGCCACTCGGTCCAGTCGCGGCCGGCGGTGCGCACGCGCACGGAGATCGTGTCGGTGCCGGCGCCGGAGGGGAAGGTGACGCCGACCATGTGGCCGCCGTCGACGTCGACGCTGACGGTGGTGAGGTCGCCGGTGGACAGCAGGGACGCGCTGCGCTGGTCCCCGAGGGCGAAGGCGCGGGTGGAGCCGGTGACCTGGAGGCCGGCGGGGGCCAGGGCGCTGGAGGCGGCGCTCGCGGGGGCCGTGCCGCTCAGGAGGGCGACGCCGGTGACGCCGGTGCCGAGGGCGCCCGAGAGGAGCGTGCGTCGGGACAGGGGGGTCTGGACGGACCGCATCGGGCTCGTTCCTCTCTCGCGGGGGCGCTGCTCACTGTGCGTGGGTCACACCCACACGGGTGAACGCTCGGCCTCCACATCGGCGCTTCGTCTCGGGACCTTGAGCGTGTCGCTACCGGGCTGTGCTCGTTCCGTCACGCAAAGTAGGGGACGATGCCAGTGGTGTACAAGGTGCCCGAGTGCACGACTCGGTAACACCTCTGTGGTCACTCGTTCACTCTACGTCACAATCGGCGCTCCCGTCCCAGATCTGAAGCCCGGTCCCGGGGATCCGCGCCCGTCCGGACGACGAGAGCCCCCCGGCCCGCAGGGGGCTCGGAGGGCTCTGTCAGGAACGGTTCAGCGTTCATGGAGATCACGCTGAGTGACGGTCACCGCGCGCGGACGACCCCCAGGTGGCCGCCGCTGAAGCCGGGGAAGATCGCCGACAGCGACCCCGCCCCGCACCGCTTCTGCAGGACCTCCCCGATCACCGACCGGTAGTCCGTCGTCCCGGCCAGGTCGCCGTCGACGAGCCGGTCCGCACCCAGACCCGGCCACACCCCGTGCACCCGGCCACCCACGACCCCGCCGCCCAGCAGCAGCACCGCGTTGCCGTGACCGTGGTCCAGACCGCCGGAGGCGTTCTCCTGCACCCGGCGGCCGAACTCCGACAGCGTCGCCAGCGTCGTCGACGCGAACGCCGGCCCCAGGTCCGTCGCGAAGGCCGCCAGCGCGCCCGCCAGCTCCGTCAGCTTGTCCCGCATCCAGCCCCCGTCGACCCGGCCCATCCCGGCGTGCATGTCCCAGTCGCCGTAGTCGAGCGCGATGACCTGCACCGGCGCCCCGGACTTCTTCAGGACCGCCGCCTGCGCCAGCGCCCGGCCCAGGTCGGTGTCCGGGTAGGCGGCCCCGTTCGCCGGGGTGCTCCCCACGCCCGGGAGCCGGGCCACGTCCTCCATCGCCGTCAGCAGCGTCGTCGCCGGCTGCCCCACCTCGGGCCGGGCACCGGTGTGCATGCGGCGCAGCGCCGCGTGCCACTTCGCGCGGTCGTCGCCGGGACCGATGAGGTTGAAGTCGCTCAGGGACGTCATCGTCGTCTCCTGGTTCGGCCCGGCGAACGCGCGCGGCGTCTGGTGGGAGATCCCCACCGCGCCCAGCACCGACCCCGTGCCCAGCGACCCGATCGTGCGGTCGATCCAGCCCGTGCGCAGCGAGCTGCCCGGCGCGGCCAGCTCCATCCGCTCCATCGCCGCGAAGTGCGAACGGGTCGGGTCGGACTGGCCGACCGCGTGCACCACGCCGAACGTCCCGTTGCGCCAGAACGGCATCAGCGGGGCCATCGCCGGGTGCAGCCCGAACATCTGGTCCAGGCCCAGCAGCGTCGAGCGCGGCACCGCGATCGACGGGCGGGCCGCGTAGTAGCTGCCGTCGCCGCCGGGCACGACGGCCGACAGCCCGTCGAACCCGCCGTGCAGGCTCAGCACCACCAGGGTCTCGCCGTTCCAGCCCGTGCCCGCGAAGGACACCTGGGTCGAGACGTCGCCCACGGCGTACGTCGTCACCCCGGCCGCCGCGGCGGCCAGCGCCGCGCGCAGGACCGACCGGCGCGAGAGCAGGCGGGACCCCTCGGCGCAGCCGGCGTGGTCGTGTGTCGTCGTCACGTCTCTCCTCAGCGGATGGTGAAGGTCGGGCCGTCGAGCGTCAGCGCGACGAGGAACGGGAGGGCGTTCTGCACCCAGCGGTCGGCCGCCGAGCACGGCGCGCCCTCGGACCGGCCCGCGTACAGCAGCAGCCCGGCCTTCTCGTCGGCCGTCAGCCTGCTGCCGGTCAGGCGCACGCCCAGGGCGTCGACGAGCCCGCCCCACGTGGACGGGATGCTCGGCAGCAGCTTCGCCGCGGGCACGAAGGCCAGCTCCTTCGGGTACCAGCCGGCCGCGAAGTCCATGTGCCGGTTCCAGCGCGACAGCGTCCCGCTGGGGGAGGTCCACGCGGAGGCGACGTCGGGGTAGCCGTTGGGCGCGCCCCACGCCATCGGCGCGTGCCCCTGGTCCAGGACGTGCCAGTAGATCTTCGTGATGCCCTCGATGCCGCTGGCCTCCATGCCGGTGCCCAGCGTGCGCAGCGTCGCGACGTAGTCCTCCTGCGGCGTGCGGACCTTCTGGCCCGCCGACGCCCAGAACGCGGCCGAGTCGAACAGCGTGCGCAGGACCGGCACGACCTGCCCGCCGGTGTCGACCCAGGTGCGGGCCATCGCGTCGACCAGCGACGCCGGCGGGGTGTCGGACACGAACCGGGTCGCCAGCTTCGCCGACAACCGGCGCGCGGTCAGCGGGTGCACGGCCAGCCAGCGCAGGTACGCGTCGATCCAGCGGCCCCCGTCGGCCGGGTGGTGCCCCGGCACCTGGAAGCCGAAGATCGACCGGGCGCCGCCGTCGTGCCGGCCCGCGTCGAAGACCGCCGCGCCGTCCTGCGCGATCGTCAGGCCCGTCAGCAGCCGCGCCGAGTTCTTCACGTCCGCCTCGGAGTACCCGGCCTCCACGCCGATCGTGTGCAGCTCCAGCAGCTCCCGGCCGTAGTTCTCGTTCGGCTGCGCCGCGGTGGAGCTGGCGTTGTCCAGGTACACCAGCATCGCCTGGTGCCGCGCCGAGGCGACCAGCATGTCCCCGAAGGAGCCGAAGGCGTGGCGGCGGATCACCTCGCGGTCGTACTCCTGCCGGCTGCCCCACACCTCCGAGCTCGGGCACGTCACGTTCAGGACGTTGTTGAAGACGTCGACGACGACCTCGAACAGCTGCCGGTTGGACCAGATCTGCCGGGCCAGGGCCAGCCGCCCCGTCGCCAGCATCGCGTTCCACTCCGTGTACGCGTACCCGCGGCTGATGAGGTCCTGCGCGCTGCGGAAGTAGAACGGCATCCGCGCGGCGAGCGCGTCGATCCCCGGGTCCGCGATCGCCCCCGGGTTCAGCTGCCGGTCGATCCACGCCGCCGTCCCCAGCCGCGCGACCTCGGCCAGCGACTCCGGGGTCGGGCCCCACGTCGCGCGGCGCAGCAGGTGCAGGTGGTCGGCGGGGGACTCGTGGGCGAACGGCGCGGTGGCCGCCGTGCGGCTGCCGCGGGAGATGACCGGCGTGGTGGGCACGGCCACTTCTCGGCAGGACCGGCCCGGAGCTTGAGCCGGACGGGTGAGCGGCGGGCGGGCCCCGGCGGGGGAGGGGTCAGGTGAGGTGGACCGTGGTCCCGCCCGCCGCCGTCCACGTCACGTACCCGCCCTCGAAGTCCGAGCGCCGCTGCCCGCCGGCGGAGTGCTCGTCGCTGGTCGGGAAGCCCAGCGCCGACGTCTCCCAGCCCAGCGAGGCCCAGGTCGCGCGGATCGCGCCGTGCACCTCGTGGGCGCCGGTCGCGGCGCTCCAGTACACCGAGCCGTCCTCGAAGTGGTTCGCGCGCCCGCCCCGGACGCCGACCTCGTCGGTGACCGGGAAGCCGAGGACGTCGACGAGGCCGTCGCCGAAGTACGCCGCCCCGATGGCCCCGGACACCGCCCGCGCCCGGGTGCCCTCGGTCCACAGGATGGTGCCGTTCTCGTAGTTGCGCGCCGTCGCGCCCCGGTAGGCGTAGCTGCCCGAGACGGGGTCGCCGAGGGCGGAGTCGTCCCCGCCGAGGGCGACCCAGTGGGCCTCCACGGGCCGGACCTCCCCGGTCCACCAGGACGTCTCGGCGGCCGCGCCGCGGTGCGAGAGCGACAGGTGGACGTGGTCGGTGTGCGGGTTGGGGCCGGTGTACGGCTGCCAGCCCTGCGCGGCCCGGTAGGACTTCCAGACCTGCCCGTCCCAGATGACGTACATGACGCCGAGGCGGCGGGCGTTCTCGGCGTCGTCGGCCAGCAGCCAGTCCAGGAACGCGGCGGCGGTGGCGGCGTCGGCCGGGTCGGCGGCGTCGAGCATCCAGTCCAGCGCCCGGCCCTCGTGGTGCTCGGAGTTCACGTCCCCGTCGGCGGGGCAGGCGCGGTGGGTGCCGATGGTCTGGTCCCCGTACGCCGCGAGCAGCAGCTGCCGGAACCGCTCGGTGCCGGGCTGGACGGGTGCGCACGTCGTCGCGCCCTCGTAGTCGGCGAGGTCGTCGACCGCGGCCGGCAGCGCGACGGTGGACCGCAGGGCCGGTGGGGCCGCTGGGGCGGCCGAGGCGGCGGCGGGGACGGCCAGCCCGAGCAGGCCCGCACCGGCCAGGACGAGGGGGAACAGACGCTTCACCAGACCTCCCGGACCTTCCCGGTGGAGGCGTTCCACCGGAGCTGACCACCTTCGAAGTCGGACGCCCGCCCACCGGGGACGTCGTACTCGTCCGAGACGGGGAACCCGAACCGCGAGTTCTCCCACCCCTGGCTCGACCAGGCGCCGCGGATGGCGCCGCGCACGACGTGCGGGTCGGCGCCGGCGCGGCGGTAGATCGAGCCGTGCTCGAAGTGCGTGAAGCTGCCGGCGCCGCCGGGCAGGTCCGTCGTGTCCGCCACGGGGAAGCCCAGCGGTGACCACTCCCAGCCCAGCGCGGCGTACTTGGCGCGGTGCGACCCGCGCACGACGTGGGTGCCCACGCCCGGCTGGTGGTAGATGGAGCCGTGCTCGTAGTGCCGGAACCGGCCGCCGCGCAGGGCGTCGCCCTCGGGGCCCGTCGCGGCGCCCAGCAGCCCGGCGCCGCCGACCTCGGCGTGCTTGCGGGAGATCGGGGAGGCCGCCGCCGTCCGCGGCGTCGCGGCGAGGAGCGCGGCGACGCGGCCGCGCAGGTCGTCCATCCGGGTGTACCCGACGTTCCCGGGGCAGGCGGTGAACCCCACGTCGCGGTGAGCGCTGATCGCGGCGATCTCCACGGGGGTCCCCGCGGCCCAGCGGGAGGTGCCGCCGCCGGAGGAGGTGAGGTGCGCGCGGCCGCGCGCGTCGAGGCCGTGCAGCGCGAACTTCCACGCGATGACCTCGGCGACGGCCCGCAGGGTGGCCTCGGTGGGGGCCACGGAGGTGAAGTCGCCCATCATCGAGACGCCGAACGTGCCGGTGTTCAGGCCCCCGGCGTGCGCACCGACCACGGGGCGGTCGGTCCCGCCGGCGCGGCCCTCCCAGATCCCGCCGAAGCGGTCGACGACGACGTTGTAGCCCAGGTCGCTCCAGCCCAGGGTCTGCGTGTGGTACCGGTACATGCCGCGGATGACGGCGGGCACCTCGGCCTCGGAGTACCGGCCGCCGTCGGCGGTGTGGTGCACGATCGCGGCCCGGACGGTGTCGGCGTACTCCGGCTCGGCGCGCCGCAGCGACTCGTCGGCGCCCCACTGCGCGCGCGAGCGGATCGCCGGCCCGTCCCCGGCGGCCAGCGGCCGGGCGGTGCGGGTGCCCGCCCCCGGGTCCACGACGACCAGGTCGGCGCCACCGGCCGCCGACCGCGGCAGCCGCACCTCGACGACCGCGCCGGGGCCCAGGTCGCCGGTCCAGACGGGGTCGGTGGCCCGGACCGGCGCGTCGTCCTCCAGGGTCAGCTCGACCCACCCGCCGGGGGCCGCGCCGGCGCGGGTGACGCGCAGCGCCACCGACGCCGGGGCCGCCCCGGGCCCGAACGTCACGCCGAGCATGCTGCCGCCGTCGACGCGCACCGCGCTGGTGGTGACGGCGGCGTCGCCGGCCGTGGCCCCGGACGCGGTCCCGGACAGCAGCGAGCGGCCCCCCAGGGGCAGGGAACGGACACCACCGGCGCTCGCGGCGTGCGCGGGGGCGGGGACGGCCAGCGCGACCAGCGCCCCGCCGGCCCCGGCGAGGGCAGCGCGTCGGGACAGGGGGGTGGGCGAGGGCATGGGGTGGTGCGCTCCGTCCGTCGGGGTGATTCGTGACGGAACGTAGGGGATCAGTGCAAGGGTTGTAAATGCCGTGACGGGTGCGGCGTCAGGGACCGGTGGGACCGGTGGGGTTCGGCGCGGGGTCGGCCCGGACGTACAGCCGGACGCTGAACGCCCGCTTCTCCTCGGTCGAGACCAGCTGGTAGCCCTCGTTCAGCAGCCGCTTCGTCTCGCGGTCGGCGGGCGTCTTCGTCACCACGGGACCGACCCCGCCGATGACCCAGACCCGGTCCACGCCCGCCAGCTGCCGCCACAGCCGGGTCGCGTCGACGGTGGTCCCCACCAGCGTCGACGACTCGGTGGCCGACCGCTCCAGGGCGAGGTCGTCGAGCCGCTCGAAGGCCTCCGGGTACAGCTGGGTCAGGACCCGGTAGCGGTACTCGCCGTCGGGCAGGAACAGCAGCCCGTCGCCGGCGCGGGCGTGCGCGGCGACGTAGGCGGCCGTGCCCTTGAGGTCCTCGGCGTGCCCGATGGTGGGGGAGCGGAAGACGAACTGCATGTGCACGCCCGTCACGCCCACCACGGCGACCAGGGCCACGGCCAGGGCCGGCGCGAGCCGCCGGCGCAGCGCCACCGTGACGACCGAGGCCAGCAGCAGGCACGTCCCGGGGGCGACGAAGACGAGGTAGCGCGTCGTCCAGAACGGCGTGACCTGCGAGATCGTCCACAGCAGCGGCCACGGCAGGACGCCCCACAGCAGCCCGACGAGGACGAGCCGGCGGGCCCGCGCCCGCCACACCGCCACGACCGCGACCAGCGCGGCCACCACGACCGCGACCGCCGAGGACCCCAGGGCGAAGACGACGTGCCCGCCGAGCTCGGCGACGGTGGGGCGCTGCAGGAACGCGACCTGCCCGCTCTGGGCGTCCTGGGCCAGCAGCAGCGGGACCGAGACCACCAGCCCGGCCACGGCGGCGACCGCGCTGCGCCGGAAGGTGCGGCGGCCGGCGGCCAGCGCCCAGCCGGCGTGCGCGACGAGGACGAGGACCGCGACGGTGTTCAGCGCGACGAGCAGCGGGACGGAGGCGGCGTACCCGGTCAGCCAGGCCCGCCGGCGGGCCGCCGGCGCCGTGGAGGCGCGGACCAGCAGGTACGTCCCGAGCGTGGCCACCAGCGTCGCGAGGGCGTACGGCCGGGCCTCCTGGGCGTACCGGCTGACGAACGGCATCGAGATGAACAGCGCGGCCGCGGTGGCGCCCACCCAGCGGGCGGTGCCCGGCCCGACGGCCCCGGCGGCCAGGCGGCGCCCCACCCCGTGCAGCAGCGGGGCGGTCAGGGCGGCGGCGACCACGGAGATCGCGCGGGCCTGCACGATGTCGACGTCGGCGCCGAACAGGGCGTGGGCCAGGAAGTAGAACGGGGCGTGGACGAGGTCGACGTCCTGCACGAGCGCCCAGATCTGCTCGGTCGTGCGCGAGGCCACCGCGATGGTGACGGCCTCGTCGCGCCAGGGGCTGGGGGTGCCCAGCCGCCAGGAGAACACGACGACCCCCGCGACGACGGCACCGAGGCCCACGAGCAGGTCCGGCAGCCGGCGGGCCGGTCGCGGCGCGACCTGGCCCGGGCGGTGCCGGGCGGCGGGGACCACGGCCCTGGCGGGTCGGGCGTGCGTGCTCGACAGGGTGACCTCGCTGTTCTCGGTGCGGTTCCCGGTGCGGTTCAGGGCGCTGCCGGACCTCAGAGGGGCAGCTTGCGGAAGACGGGCGCCGGCACGTGGCGCAGCGCCGACATCACCCACCGCATGGGCTCGGGGGCCCACACGGTCTCCTTGCCGCTGCGGACGGCGTCGACGGCCACCTCGGCGACCTGCTCTGCGGACACGGACAGCGGGGCCTTGTCCAGCCCCTGGGTCATCTTCGTCGTGACGAAGCCGGGACGCACGACGACGACCCGCACCCCGCTGGGGCGCAGCGCCTCGCGCAGGCCCGTGAAGAAGGCGTCGAAGCCGGCCTTGGAGGAGCCGTAGACGAAGTTGGAGCGGCGGGCGCGTTCCCCGGCGACGCTCGACAGCGCCACCAGCACGCCGTGGCCCTGCACCTTGAGGCGGTCCGCGAGGTGCACCCCGAGGTTGACCGGGGCGGTGTAGTTGACCGTCGCGACCTGCACCGCGGCGTCGGCGTCCTGCCAGGACACCTCGTTGTCGCCGAGCACCCCGAAGGCCAGGACGGTCACGTCGACGTCCCCGGCCGCGAACGCCTCCGCCACGACCCCGGCGTGCGAGGCGAGGTCGGTGGCCTCGAAGTCCACGGTGCGCACCTCGTGCCCGCGCCGGTGCAGCCGGTCGACGGCCTCCTCGCGCCGCGGCCCCGGCCGCGCGGCCAGGGTGACCCGGACGGGGCGCTCGGGGCTGAGGCGCTCCACGATCGCGAGGCCGATGTCGGACGTGCCCCCGAGCAGGAGGACGGAGGAGGGGTTCCCGAGGGCGTCGATCACAGGGCTCGACCCTAGCAAGCGCGCCGGTCGGCGCCCGACCGCGCCGAGGCGGTGAGCGGTCAGCGGTGCCAGGCGCTCCAGGCGCTGGTGACGATCTCGTGCAGGTCCCGGGTGGCCCGCCAGCCCAGGGTGGTGGTGATGCGCTCGACGTCGGCGACCAGCTGCGGGGGGTCCCCGGCGCGGCGGGCGTGGACGACGGGCTCGACGTCGACGCCGGTGACGGCGCGGACCTCGGCGAGGACCTCGAAGACGGAGGCGCCCCGGCCGGTGCCCACGTTGAACGTGTCGTGGGGGCGGTCGTCGGTGGCCAGGTGGTCCAGGGCCGCGAGGTGGGCCTGGGCCAGGTCCAGGACGTGCACGTAGTCGCGGATGCAGGACCCGTCCGGGGTCGGGTAGTCGTCGCCGAAGACGGCGGGCGCCTGCTGGGCGTCGAGCGCGGAGAACACGATGGGGATGAGGTTCATGACGGCCGTGTCGCCCAGGTCGTCCCACCCGGCGCCGGCGACGTTGAAGTAGCGCAGGTTGGCCGACCGCAGGCCCCACGCGCGCCCGGCGGCCCGGGTCATCCACTCCCCGACGAGCTTGGTCTGGCCGTAGGGGTTGATGGGCTCGGCCGGGCCGTCCTCGCGCACGACGGCCGAGCCGGGGGCGCCGTAGGTGGCCGCGGAGGAGGAGAACACGAGCCGGTCGACCTTGCCGGCCTCCATGGCCAGCAGCAGGTTCGCGGTGCCGCCGACGTTCTGCGACCAGTAGCGGGCGGGTTCGGCGACGGACTGCCCGACCTGCTTGCGGGCCGCGAAGTGGATCACGGCCTCGACGCCGTGCTCGGCGACGGCCGCGGTGAGGGCCGGGACGGCGGCGTCGGTGGCCAGGTCGACCTGGACGACGGGGGCGTCGCCGACGCGCTCGGGGCGGCCGTTGGACAGGTCGTCGACCACCACGACGTCGGTGCCGCGCTGCTGCAGCAGCCGCACCACGTGGGACCCGATGTAGCCGGCACCGCCCGTCACGAGAACGCTCATGGGCCCGACCCTACCCAGCGCCCACCCCGTAGCCTCGGCCGTGTGCTGAGACTGACGAACACCGTTCAGCCCTACGCGTGGGGGTCGACGACGTCGATCCCGCGGCTGCTCGGCCGCGAACCGGACGGCCGCCCGCAGGCGGAGGTGTGGATCGGTGCGCACCCCTCGGCGCCGTCGCTGGCCGACGGGGCCCGCCTGGACGACCTCGTCGCGGCCTCGCCGCGGGAGTTCCTGGGCGAGGGCGCCGCCCCGGGGGACCGGCTGGGGTTCCTGCTGAAGGTCCTCGCCGCGGCCGCGCCGCTGTCGCTGCAGGCCCACCCGGACGCCGGGACGGCCGCGCGCCGGTTCGCCGAGGAGGAGGCCGCGGGGGTCCCGCTGGACGCCCCGCACCGGCTGTACAAGGACACCTCGCACAAGCCCGAGCTGCTGTTCGCGCTGGAGCCGTTCGCCGCGATGGCCGGCTTCCGCTCGCCCGCCGCGGCGCGGGAGCTGCTGGCGGGGCTGGAGCTGCCGGCGCTGCCGGCGGCCGCGCGCGACCTGTTCGACCGCCTGCTCGCCGCCCTGGCCGGGCCGGACGCGCTGCGGGAGGCGACGCGGCTGCTGCTGACCGCGCCCGGCGAGGCGGTCGCCCCGCTGGTCGAGGCGGTCGCGCGGGCGTGCGCCCCGCTGGACGACCCCTCCGCGCAGTGCGTCGCCGAGCTCGCCGGGCACCACCCCGGCGACCCCGGGGTCCTCGTCTCGGTCCTGCTGAACCAGGTGCGCCTGGCGCCGGGGGAGGCGCTGTACCTGCCCGCCGGCAACGTCCACGCCTACCTGAGCGGCACGGGCGTCGAGCTCATGGCCAGCTCGGACAACGTGCTGCGCGGCGGGCTGACCCCCAAGCACGTCGACGTCCCCGAGCTGCTGGACGTCCTGGACTTCCGCGAGCTGCCGCCGCCGCTGCTGGAGCCCCGGGTGGTCTCGGCGGACGAGCAGGTGTTCTGCCCGCTGCCGGACTTCGCGCTGACCGTCCTGGCGGTGCGGGCCGAGAGCACCTGGGAGCGCGCGGTGCCGCGGTCGGTCCTGGTCCTGGAGGGCCGGGTGCGGCTCACCTCGGCGGCGGGGTCGCTGGAGCTGACGCAGGGGGAGTCGGCGTTCGTGACGGCGGCCGAGCACCCGGTGACGGTCAGCGGTGCGGGGCGGCTGGCTGCGGCGTCGCCCGGGACGCCCGCCGGGTGAGGAGGAACAGCACCGCGCCCACCGCCAGCAGGATCGCCGCGCGCAGCCACACCCCGGCCTCCTGCTGGGTGAGCAGCCCCACGCAGGCCACGACCCCCAGCACCGGCAGCGCGGTGGGGGCGCGGAAGTGCCGGTGCTCGACGGCGTCGCGGCGCAGCACCAGCACCGCGACGTTGGTGCTGATGAACACGACGAGCAGCAGCAGGACGACGGTCGCGGCGAGCGTCTCGAGGTCGCCGCTGACCACCAGCGCCATCGACACCAGCGTCGTGACGACGATCGCGACCCACGGCGTGCGGCGGCCGGGCAGCACCCGGGCCAGCACCGGCGGCAGCAGCCCCTCGGTGGCCATCCCGTAGGTCAGGCGGCTGCACATGATGGCGGTGAGCAGGGCGCCGTTGGCGACGGCGATCAGCGCGACGAGGGAGTACACCCAGCCGGGCAGGCCGACGTCGGCGACGCGGACGACCTCCAGCAGCGGGCCGTCGGACCCGGCGATCTGCGCGGGGGCGACGGCGGTGGACACGGCCAGCCCGACGAGGACGTAGACCACCCCGGCGACGGCCAGCCCGCCGAACAGCGCCCGCGGGTACGTGCGGGCCGGGTCGACCGCCTCCTCGGCGACGTTCGCCGACGTCTCGAACCCGACGAAGGAGTAGAACGCCAGGACCGCCGCGGCGAGGATCCCCGCGACCGGCGACTGGTCGGGGGAGAACTCCAGCACCCGCCCCGGCGAGCCGTCGCCGCGGCCGAGCACGACGGCCGCCAGCGCCACGATCAGCAGCAGCCCGCCGACCTCCACGACGGTCATCACCACGTTCGCGCGCAGCGAGTCCTTGATGCCGCGCGCGTTGAGCAGGGCGACCAGGGTGAGGAACACCAGCGCGGCCGGCAGCGGCGGCACGTCGACGAGGGCGCCGAGGTAGTCCCCGGAGAACGCCAGCGCCAGCCCCGCCACGCTCGTCACGCCGGCGGCCAGCATGGAGAACCCGACGAGGAAGGAGACGATCGGGCGGCCGAACGCGCGCTGGGCGAACACGGCCGCCCCGCCGGCCTTGGGGTACTTCGTGACGAGCTCGGCGTACGACGACGCCGTCAGCAGCGCCAGGACCAGGGCCACCAGCAGCGGCACCCAGATCGCCCCGCCCACCTGCCCGGCGAGCTTGCCGACGAGGGCGTAGATGCCCGCCCCGAGCACGTCGCCGAGGATGAACAGGAAGAGCAGCTTGCCGCTGATGGCGCGCCGCAGGCCCGGGCTGGGCGGCGCTGAGGTGGTGGAGGTCACGCGGGGGACCTACCCCCGCGCGACCGGTTCAATCAGCCGACCGGTTCCCCGGGGACCACCGGGCCCGCCGGGCCCGCCGGCCGGGCGGGGGCGGGGGCCGGGGCCGGGGCGGGCGTCCGGCCGGTGAGGTTGGCCAGCAGCTCCTGCACGTCCAGCCCCGTCGTCCGCTTCACGATCTCCAGGGTCTCGGTGAGGTTCGTGCCGACCTGCCGCGACAGCTGCGAGGCGCCGTCGGTGGAGATGACCGTGAGGTCGCTGATCGCCGACATCGGCGCGGCCAGCTCGTGCGCCACCCGGGGCAGCACGTCGACGACCATCTGCGCGACCGCGGCCTCGCCGTACTGCTCGAACGCCTCCGCGCGCAGCCGCATCGTCTCGGCCTCGGCCTCACCGCGGGCCCGGGTGGCGGCCGCCTCGGCCTCACCCTCCAGCCGGGTCGCCGTCGCCAGCGCGGTCCGGCGGTCCAGCTCGGCCTGGCCGGCCAGCCGCACCCGCTGGGCGTCGGCCTCGGCGGCGAGCTTGATGCGGTTCGACTCCGCCGTCGCGGACAGCTCCACCCGGCGGGCGTCGGCCTCGGCGTTGGCGATGTCGGACGCCTTCTTCGCCTCCGCCTCGAAGATCTCCGAGTTCCGGCGGGCCTGCGCCTGCTGCTCGGCGTCGTACCGGCGCGCGTCGGCCGGCTTGCGGACCTCGGTGTCGAGCTGGCGCTCGGTCAGGGCGGCCTGGCGCTGCGCGACGCGTTCCTGCTCGACGAGGACCTCCTGGTCGCGGGCCGCCTTGGCCAGGACGCCGGCGGCCGCGGCGCGGGCCTGGGCGGTGTCGGTCTCGGCCTTGAACTCGGCCTGCCGCAGCGACAGGTCGCGCTGGGCGGCGGAGATCTTCTCCTGCGCGCGGGCCTCGGCCTGCTGGGACTCCTGCTGCGAGTTCGCCTCGGCGATCGCGGCGTTCTGCGCGGCGACCGCGGCCTCGGGCCGGCCCAGGTCCCGCAGGTAGTTCACGTCGTCGGTGACGTCCTGGATCTGGAACGTGTCCAGCACCAGGCCCTGGTTCGTCAGCGACGTCTCGGCCTCCTCGGCGACCCGGGAGGCGAACGCGGCGCGGTCGCGGATGATCTCGTCGACCGTCAGGGTGCCGACGATGGACCGCAGCGACCCCGCGAGCACCTCCTGGGTGAAGGACTCGATCTCGTCCTGCTGGTGCAGGAACCGCTGCGCCGCGGCGCGCACCGAGTCCTCGGTGCCGCCGACCTTGATGATGGCGACGCCGTCGAGGTTCAGCCGGATGCCCTTGGCGGACACCGCCCCGCGGATCTGCACCGAGATCCGCCGCGAGGCCAGCGACAGCGTGTACGCCTGCTGCACGAACGGCAGGACGAAGATCCCCCCGCCCATGACGACCTTCTGCCCGGACAGGTCGGTGGAGACCTTCCCCGTCTCGGGGTTCGTGACCGGCTGGCCCTTCTTGCCGGTGATGATGAACGCCTCGCTCGGGCCGGCGATGCGGTAGCGCCGCACGACCGCGACGGCCAGCAGCAGCACGACGACCACGGCGGCGGCGACGAGGATGACGGCGGGCGTCACGAACTCCACGGGGTGTCCTCTCGTAGGTGGTGCGGTGGAACGGCTCAGGGCAGGGGCGCGACCCGCACGGCCGTCGCGGAGACCTGCGCGACGACCTCGACGGCGGCTCCGCGGACCAGGGCGACGTCGCTGACGGCGCTGCGCTTCACGGTCGTGCCGTGCAGCAGCAGGTTCACCTCGCCGAAGGAACCCGGGTTCGCCGCGGGGGTCGTCACGTACCCGCGCGCGCCCACGATGCTCTCGCGCACCTCGGGTCCCTCCCGGCGCAGCGTCCGCACCAGCGCCCCGACCCCGGCCATCGTCGCGGCGCCGACCACGGCGCCGAAACCGCTGGCCTGCACCGTCGTCCAGCCGAACGACAGCTGCGCGAGGGTGGCCGCCAGGCCGAACAGCGCGATCCCGCCCGTCAGCGACGTCAGGGACAGGAAACCCCCGGCGAGGTCCAGGTCGAGCGCCTCGAACAACCCGTCGACGACGAACGAGAGCAGGCACAGGGCGGAACCCGCGACCGCGAGCACCACGAAGACGGTGACGCTGATCCCGTGCACGGTCATCGCTGATCCCCCCTGCGCCGAACCCTACAGGTGGCGGTCACCGGCCCCGGGAGAGCGCCCTCGCCAGCACCGGGGCGGCCAGCAGCATCACCAGCAGCCGCAGCACCTGCACCGCCAGCACGAACGTCGCGTCCGCACCGGCGCCGACGGCCGCGGCCAGCACCGCGTACAACCCGCCCGGCGTGGTCGCCAGGTAGGTGTCCAGCAGCGGCAGACCCGTCACCCGCGACAGCGCCACCCCCAGGCCGGCGCTGCCCAGCACCCCGGCCACGATCAGCCCCAGCGCCGCCGGCAGCACCCGCGCCACCGTCACCAGGCTGGAGCGGGTGAACCGCAACCCGATCTGCAACCCGATGAGGGCGTACGCCACCTCCTGGACCGGGCCGGGGACCCCCGCCCCGCCGCTCAGGCCCGTCAGCGAGGCCAGCGCGGCCAGCAGCAGCGGGCCCAGCAGGGTGTGCGCGGGCAGGCGCGCCCACCGGCCCAGCCACGGCCCCGCCACCCCGCACACCACGACCAGCGCGATCCCCGCGGGCCAGTCGTCCGCCGGGCCCGCCGCCGGGGCGGTCCGCACGCCGAACACCACGTTCAGGACCACCGGCAGCGACAGCACGACCAGCAGGACCCGCACGTACTGCACGACCGCCACGACCCGCTCGTCCGCCCCGAGTTGGCGCGCGATGGCGACCAGCCCGCTGGCCCCGCCCGCGACCAGCGCGAACGCACCCGTCACCGCGTCCACGTCCCGGTGCCGGCCCAGCAGCCAGCCCGTCCCCAGGCTCAGCGCCAGCGTCCCGACCGTGACGGCCAGCACCGGCAGCCAGTGCGCGCCCAGCGCCGACAGCGTCGACAGCTGCACGAGCGTGCCGATGGTGACCCCGACGACCGCCTGCCCCGCCGTGCCCGCCCGCGCCGGCAGCGTCACCGGGCGCCGGCTCACCAGGGCGTCGGCCAGACCGGCGGCCAGCCCCGCGAACAACGCCGGCGACGGCAGCCCGAGCCGGCCCAGGAGCCCCGTCGCGACGACCGTGGCGACCAGCAGGACCAGGACGTGCGCGGCCCGGCGCACTACCCGGTGAGGACGGCGGTGGTGCGCTCGGCGGCCACGACCCGCTCGGGCAGCAGCGCCACGTCCGGGGTCAGCACCACCGACCCCGTGCGCGCCCACGCCGCCAGCGGCCCGCGCACCACGTCGCCCGGCGCGGTGTCGGTGAGCAGCCGCACCCCCACCGGCCAGCCCTCCCCGGCCCGCGCCGCCGCGGCCGCCAGCGCGGCGTGGGACAGCGCCGAACCGTCCGGCAGTTCCAGCGCCGGGTCCTCCGGGCCGGGGGCCTGCAGGGGGGAGTGGGTGTCGCCGTACCCGGTGACGACCCGCGCGTAGTCCAGGACCCCCGCCGGCACCGGCGCGCCGAAGCCCACCGCCAGCGGGGCCAGCGACACCGCGACGCGCTCCACCGACCCGTCGCGCTCCAGCGCCTCCACCGAGCTGGAGACCAGCACGTCCGCGGACCGGTCCGCGCCCGTGCGCACCGCCGCCCCCGTCGACCACGCCGCGAGCTGGAACACCGGGGTCCGCCAGTGGGTCGGGAGGTCGATCGCCACGACCGACCCCGGGCCCACCTCGAACTCCTCCTCCAGCAGGTTCGCCGTCTTCGACACCCACGTCGCCAGCACCCGGGCCGACAGCTCCACCCGCTCACCGCTGCTCGCGTAGTCGCTCGCGTACCAGGTGAGGCGAGGGGCGGTGGGGTCGTCGTCCAGCAGCCGACGCAACACGGGGAGCACGGCGTCACTGTAGGTTCTCCCGGCGTGAGCAGCACCGGGACGTCCGCCGCAGGGGTACTCCTGACGAGGGTCCCCGTGGTCCTCGCCGCCGCGGTCGCCGCCGTCACCGCGGTCGCCGTCCCCCTGGTGCTCGTCGACCTGTGGACCCCGGCCGTGGCCGTCCCCGTCGCCGTCGTCGTCGCCGCCCTCGCCGGCCGCCTCGCCTGGGGCACCCCCGTCGTCGCCGCCGGCTGGTGGCCCGCCGCGGGCAGCGCCGCGATCGCCGTCGCCGCCGGCGCGTGGGCCGCCCTCACCCGCGCCGAGCACGTCGTCCTGCGCCGCGACGCCGGGTCGGTCGCCAACTACGCCCACCACCTCGCCACCCACCACGGGCTGCCCGTCGACCCCTCCCTCGACGCCCTCGGCGGGGCCGCCGCCCTCGCCGACCCGAACCTCACCCTCGCCTCGCCCGCCTTCTACGAGGTCGGCGACCACGTCGTCCCGCAGTTCCTGCTCGGCGCCCCCGCCCTGTACTCCTTCGGGGACTGGGCCGGCGGCTGGACCGGGATGTTCCTGGTGCCCGCGGTCCTCGGCGGGTTCGGCGTCCTCGCCGTCGCCGGCCTCACCGCCCGCCTCGTCGGGCCCCGCTGGGCCCCGCTGGCCGCCGCGGTCCTCGCGATCGCCCAGCCCGTCCTGCACGCCAACCGCTCCACCTACTCCGAGCCGCCCGCGCTGCTCGTCCTCGTCGGCGCCGCGTCGCTGCTCGTCGCGCTCGTCCCCGCCACCGGCCGCACCGCCGCCCGCCTCGGCGGCGGCGCCGGCCTGCTCGTCGGCGCCTGCGGGTTCGTCCGCATCGACTTCCTGCGCGAGGTCGCCGTCCTGGTGCCCGTCCTGGCCGTCCTGCTCGTCGTCCGCCACCCCGGCGCCCGCGCCCTGCTCACCGCCACCGCCCTCAGCTCCGCGCTCGCCGTCCTCGCCGCGCTGGCCACCTCCCGGCCCTACCTGGGGACCATCGCCGGGTCGCTGCTGCCGCTGGTCGCCGGTCTGGTGCTGCTCGCCGGGCTGAGCGTCGTGGTCGCCCGCCTGGCCCGCGCCGGGGTCCTGGCCCGGCGCCGGTGGCTGGTCTCCGACCGGCTCGGGCCCGTCCTGGCCGCCGCGCTCGCCGTCGTCCTCCTCGCGCTGGCCAGCCGCCCGCTGTGGCTGGTCGTGCGGCAGGACCCCGAGGACTCCGGCAGCAAGCTCGTCGCCGGGCTGCAGCTGGCCCAGGGGCTCACCGTCGACGGCGGCCGCACCTACGCCGAGCACTCGGTCGACTGGATCGCCTGGTACCTGGGCTGGCCCGCGGTGCTGCTCGCCGGGGCCGCGGCCGTCGCGCCGCTGCCGCGGCTGGTCCGCGGCGTCCAGGGGCGCGGCCCGCTGCCGGTGTGGACGGCGCCGTACGTCGTCGCGCTCGGCGCGACCCTGCTGACGCTGTACCGCCCCGGCATCACCCCCGACCACCCGTGGGCCGACCGCCGGTTCGTCGTCGTCGCGCTGCCCGCCGTCGTGGTCCTCGCCGTCGCGGCCTGCCGCTGGGTCGTGGACCGCTACGCCGCCCAGCGCCTCACCGGCCTGCGGGTCGCGCTGGCCGTGGTGCTGCTCGTCGTGCCCGCCGCCGCCGCGACGCTGCCGGTGGCGGCCCAGCGCACCGAGGTCGGCCAGCCCACCGCCGTCGCGCGGGTCTGCGCGAGCTTCGCGCCCGGTGACGTCGCCCTCGCCGTCGACCCCCGCTCCCGCAACGAGTGGCCGCAGGTCCTGCGCGGCAGCTGCGGCGTCCCCGCCGCCTCGGTCGTCGTGCCCACCGCGCAGGGGCGGGCCGGGACGGCGGAGTACTGGGCCGCGCTGCGCTCGGCCGTGGACCGGGCCGCGCAGCGGGTCCGCGACGCCGGCGGCAACCCCGTCCTCGTCGCCGCCGGCGGCGACACCGACCCCGTCGACGTGCTCACCCGGCTCGGGGTCGCCGACCCCCGCACGGTCGTGCTGCTGCGCACCACCGAGGACGAGCGGGTCCTGGAGGAGCGCCCCGACGGCGTGCAGCGCATCGACGTGCGCGTCGTGACCGGCCCGGCGCCCGCCGCCCCCTGAGCCCCCACCCCCGCCCGCCGCGCCGCGGTGCCCGGTCGCGTTCGCTCCCCGGGACCGGCCCCGCCGGTGGGTAAGCTCAGCGCGCCATGCCTGTCGAAGATGAGGTCCAGCCCCTGAGCGGACCAGCCCCCGTCGCCACGATCGTGCTGCCCTGCTACAACGAGGAGGCGCACGTCCTGCTGGAGATCCAGCGCATCACCAAGGTGATGGACGACGACGGCATGCCGTACGAGCTGCTCGCCGTCGACGACTGCTCCACCGACGACACCCTGAAGGTGCTGCGCTCGGTCGAGCACGAGTACCCGCACCTGCGGGTCGTGGCGTTCCGGCGCAACGGCGGCTCCGGCACGGTCCGGCGCATCGGCACCCAGATGGCCCGCGGCGAGATCGTCGTGTGGACCGACGCGGACATGTCGTACGAGAACGAGCGCATCCCCGAGCTGGTGCGGGTGCTGCTGGAGGACGACTCCTACGACCAGGTCGTCGGCGCCCGCACGACCGAGGAGGGGTCGCACAAGGCGCTGCGGGTCCCCGCGAAGTTCGTGATCCGCAAGGTCGCCGAGGTCCTGGCCCGCCAGCGCATCCCCGACCTGAACTCCGGCCTGCGCGCGTTCCGCAAGTCGGTGTCGCTTCCGTACCTGCGGCTGCTGCCCGCGGGGTTCTCCTGCGTCACGACGATCACGCTGTCGTTCCTGTGCAACCAGCACGACATCAAGTACGTGCCGACGGCGTACGCCAAGCGGGCGGGGAAGTCGAAGTTCCACTTCACCAAGGACGCCTACCGGTACATCCTCCAGGTGCTGCGGATGATCATGTACTTCGAGCCGCTGCGGGTCCTCATGCCGCTGGCGCTGGGGCTGTTCGGCATCGGCTTCCTCAAGGGGGTCGTCGACATGGTGCGCCACCCGTTCTACTTCCCGGCGAACACCGTGCTGCTGCTGGTCTCCGGGTTGCTGGTGGGCGCCGTCGCCCTGCTGGCCGACCTCGTGGTGCGCTCGCGGGACAGCGCGTGACCCGACGCAGGGTCGTGGTGCTGGGCCCGGCGCACCCCAGCAAGGGCGGGATCGCGGTCCACACCACCGAGCTGGCCCGCCACCTGGCGCAGGACCCCGGCGCCGAGGTGAAGCTCGTGTCCTGGCACAAGCTGTACCCCGAGCTGCTGTACCCGGGGGAGGTGCAGCTGCCCGACCCCGCCCCCGAGGTCCCCGAGTTCACCCCGACCGTGCGGCCGCTGTCGTGGTCGTCCCCGGCGTCGTGGTGGCGCACCGGCCGCCGGATCGCGCAGGCCGACCTCGTCGTCCTGGCCCACGTGGTGCCCCTGCAGGTCCCGGCGCTGCTCACGGTCCTGGCCGCGATGCGCTCGGCCCGCTCCAGCGCCCGCACGGTCGTCGTCGCGCACAACGTCCTGCCCCACGAGCCGAACCCCGGTGACGAGCTCCTCGTGGACCGGCTGTTCGCCGCCGTCGACGGGGTCGTCGTGCACTCCGACGGCCAGGCCGCGCTGGCCCACGCGCACGGCGCCCGCCGCGTCGTGCAGGCCGACCTGCCCCCGCACCTGCCCGGCGGTCCCCGCCTGGAGGGCGAACCGGGGTCCCGGGTCCCGCGCGACGGCGGCGTCCGGCTGCTCAGCCTCGGCGTGGTCCGCGAGTACAAGGGCCTGGACCTGCTGCTGGAGGCCCTCGCCGAGGTCCACCAGCGCGGTTTCGACGCCCGCCTGACCATCGCCGGCGAGCTGTGGGGGGCCGCGGGCCGCCGCGTCCGCGAGCTCGCCTCCGCCCCCGGGATGCGCGGCCACGTGGAGCTGCGCGAGGGGTACGTCCCGGCCGCGGAGATCCCCGCGCTGATGGCCGCCCACGACGCCGTCGTCCTGCCCTACCGGTCCGGCACGGCCTCCCAGAACGCCGTCCTCGCCTTCGCCCACGGCCTGCCGGTGGTGGCGACCCGCGTCGGGTCGTTCCCGGCGCAGGTCCGCGACGGCGTCGACGGGCTCCTCGTGGAGCCCGGCAGCCCCGCCGCGCTGGCCCGGGCCGTCCTCAGCCTCGGCGACGGTGGGCTGAAGACGTTGCGGGACAACGTCGAGGCCCCCGACCTGGAGGCGCCCTGGGACGCCTACCTCGCGGCCGTCGACGAGGCCGCGGCCGGCGGGACGGCCGCCGCCCCACCCGGTGGCCGGCTGCTGGCCGTCGCCAAGCGCGGTGCCGAGCACGCCCTGTGGGCCCGGGTCGGCGTGCAGCGCCGCGTCGGTGAGCAGCTCGCGCAGCGGCGGCTGGGGGCCGCCCCCGCCGCCCGCCCCGTCCCCTCCGGCGTGCCCCGCACCGGTGTCCTGCACGACGCCGCCGAGGTCGCCGACGCCGTCGCGCAGACCGCGCGGCTGCGGCTGCCCGCGCACCCGGACGCCCCGAAGAACTGGGACGCCCTCGGCGCCGTCGCCGCCGTCCTGACGCTGGCCGACGACGGGTCGCGCACCGCCCGCGTCCTGGACGCCGGGTCCGCGCGGTACTCCCCGGTCCTGCCCTGGCTGCGGCTGTACGGCCTGGGCCGCCAGAGGGGCTCGCTGGCAGGCATCAACCTGGAGTTCGGCTCCACGGTGCACCGCGACGGGGTGGAGTTCCGCCGCGGGGACGTCACCGACACCGGCCTGCCCGACGGCTCGCTGGACGCCGTGACGTGCATGTCCGTCATCGAGCACGGGGTGCCGATCGCGGGGTTCCTCACCGAGACCGCCCGGGTCCTGCGGCCCGGCGGGGTGCTGGCGCTGTCCACCGACTACGACCAGGACCCGCCGGACACGACGGGCGTCACCGCCTACGGCGCCCCGGTGAAGATCTTCTCGCCCGCCGACCTGCGCGACCTCGTCGCGCTGGCCGCCCGGGTCGGCCTCGACCTCGTGGGGGAGCTCACCGACGAGGTGCTGGCCCACCCCGAGCGGCCGGTGCACTGGAAGCGGACCGGGCTGGACTACACGTTCGTCCTGCTGACGTTCGTGCGGCGCTGAGTGCTCTCCCGGGTCCTCGCCGTCCTGCGCTCGCCCGTCCTGCGGGCCGGTTTCCTCCTCGTGGCGCTCGCGCTGGCGGTCGCCTACGTCGTGCGCGACCGCGCCGCCATCGCCGACGCCTGGTCCCGGCTCGACGCGGGCGCGGTGCTGCTGGCGCTGCTGCTGTCCCTGGCCAACGTCGCGCTGTCCGGGGCGTCGTGGCGGGCGGTGCTCGCCGACCTCGGGTCGCCGCTGCCGGCGGGCGCGGCGGCCCGGGTGTTCTTCGTCGGCCAGCTCGGCCGGTACATCCCCGGCACGGTGTTCCAGTTCGTCGCGCAGGCCGAGCTGGCCAAGGACCACGGCGTCCCCCGCCGCCGGACGGGGTCGGCGCTGGCCGTGGCGCTGCTGGTGTCGATGACGACGGCCGGGCTGCTGGTCACCGGCGTCCTGCCGCTGGCCCTGCAGGGGCAGCGGATCACCGGGTGGGAGTGGACGAGCTGGTTGCGCTGGCTCGCGCCGCTGCTGCTGGTGCTGCTCGTCCCGCGGGTCCTCAACCCGCTGCTGCGGGTGCTGCTGCGGCTGGCCCGGCAGGAACCCCTGGAGCACCGCGTCACGGTCGCCGGGCTGCTCGCCTCGGCGGGCTGGGCGATGGCGTCGTGGGTGGCCGTGGGCCTGCAGGTCTTCGTGCTCACCCGCGCCGTCGGGTCGGACTGGTCGGCGGGCCCGACCCTGGCCCTGGCCGTCGGCGGGTACGCCGTGGCGTGGCTGGTGGGGTTCCTGGTCGTCCTGGCCCCCGCGGGCGCCGGGGCCCGCGAGCTCGTCCTGGGCGCGGTGGTCGCCCTCGCGACCGGTTCGGGGGCGGCGGCGGTCGTGGTGCTGGGGTCGCGCGTGCTGCTGACGGTCTCGGACCTCGTGCTGGCGTTCGCGGCCCTCGCCGGGCACCGCGCCGAGGTCCGCCGCACCCGCTGAGACCCTCCGGTCCCTCGATCGCCGTCAGGTGTCGAACTGGTCACGAAGCGCGACGCGCCGACGGAGGGGATGGCGCCGCCGGGCCGTTCTCGGCAGGGTGAGCCGTCGGCACGCGTCCTCGACCTCGACCGACCGGAGCTGATCGCCATGCGCCGCAGAGCTGTCCTCACGTCCCTCGCCGCCTCCCCGCTCGTCGTGGCGGCCGGGTGCAGCGCCGGGGAGGGGGTCGACACCGGCACCGGGGACGAGGGCTCGGCCGGGGGCGGCGGCGCGTTCGTCGCCGCGATCAGCGCCGTGCCCGACCAGCTCGACCCGCACAAGACGACCGCGTACGCGAGCTTCCAGGTGCTGGAGAACGTCTACGACACCCTCGTCGTCCCCTCCGCCGACGACCTGTCGATGCAGCCCTCGCTGGCGACGTCCTGGGAGACCAGCCCCGACGGCCTGACGTGGACGTTCACCCTCGCCGAGGGCGTCACGTTCCACGACGGCAAGCCGTTCACGGCCGCCGACGTCGTGTTCTCCTACCGCCGCATCATCGACCAGGAGCTCGCGAACTCCGCGAAGTTCGCCACCGTCACCGGCGTCAGCGCCCCCGACGACACGCACGTCGTCTTGACGCTGTCCAGGCCGACGCCGAACCTGCTGTCCCGCCTCGGCGGGTTCAAGGGGGTGGCGATCGTCCCCGAGGGCGTCGACGAGGCGTCCCTGGCGACGAAGGCCGTGGGCACCGGGCCGTTCACCCTCCAGGGGTCCTCGCCCAGCGAGATCTCCCTGGAGCGCTTCGACGGCTACTGGGGGCAGGCGCCCGCGCTGGAGGGGGTGACGTTCCGGTTCATCACCGAACCGGCCGCCGCGCTGACCGGGCTGACGACCGACCAGGTGCAGTGGACCGACAACGTCCCGCCGCAGCGGGTCGCCGCGCTCGCCGAGGACGACGCCGTGGAACTCGGGCAGGTCGCCAGCGTCGACTACTGGTACCTGGCGATGAACTGCGCGAAGGCGCCGTTCGACCGGGTGGAGGTCCGGCGGGCGATCGCGTTCGCCCTGGACCGCGAGGCCATCACCGAGGCCGCGCGGTTCGACACCGCCCGGGTGAACCAGACGGCGATCCCGCAGGACAGCGAGTGGTACTACGAGTACGCGCCCTTCGAGACCGACGTCGACCAGGCGAAGCAGCTGCTGCAGCAGGCCGGGGTCACCACCCCGCTCACGATGGGCCTCATGGTCACCTCCGAGTACCCCGAGACGGTCACGGCCGCGCAGGTCATCGCCAGCCAGCTCGAGGCGATCGGGGTGCAGGTCGAGATCCAGACCGAGGACCTCGCGACGTGGCTGGACCGGCAGGGCCGCGGCGACTTCGACGCGTTCATGCTCGGGTGGCTCGCGAACCTCGACCCCGCCGACTTCTACGAGGAGCAGCACCGCACCGGCGGCCCGAACAACTACCAGGGGTACTCCAGCCTCGTCACCGACGACCTGCTCGACCGCGCCGCCGTGGAGCCCGACCGGGCCACCCGCAAGTCGCTGTACGACCAGGCGGCGAAGCAGATCGTCGACGACGTCTCGTACCTGTACCTCTACAACCCCGACGTCGTGCAGGTCTGGGAACCCGGGATCACCGGGTACGAGGTGCGGGCCGACAGGGCGGTGAACTTCGACACCGTGGCGCTGCCGTCGTGACGGGCGTGGCGGTGCGCCGCACCCTGCAGGCCGTCGTCGTCCTGCTCGGGGTCGCCGTCGCGACGTTCGCCCTGGTGCACCTGGTCCCGGGGGACCCGATCCGGCTCGCGCTGGGCACCCGGTTCGACCAGTCGACGTACGACGCGCTGCGCGAGCGCGCCGGGCTCGACCAGCCCGTCGTGACGCAGTTCCTCTCCTGGATCGGGAACGCGGTCACCGGTGACCTGGGGGTGAGCTTCCGCTCGGGGGACCCGGTGACGGTGCTCATCCTGGAACGGCTGCCCGCGACCGCGTCGCTGGCCGCGGCCTCGATCCTGGTGGCGCTGCTCATCGCGGTGCCGCTGGGCACCGCGTCGGCGCTGCGGCCCCGCTCGTTCCTCGACGGGGCCGGCACGGTCCTGTCCCAGATCGGGATCTCCGTCCCGGAGTTCTGGATGGGCATCATGCTCATCCTCGTCTTCGCCGGGACCCTCGGCTGGTTCCCGGCCAGCGGGTACGTCCCGTTCGGCGAGGACCCGGCGGGGTGGGCCCGGTCCCTGGTGCTGCCCGCCGTCACGACCGGGCTGGTGTCCGGGAGCGTCCTCACCCGGTTCACCCGCTCCAGCGTCCTGGAGGCGCTGTCGGCCGAGCACGTCCGCACCGCGCGGGCCAAGGGGCTCGGGCCGCGGGCCGTGCTGAACTGGCACGTCCTGCGCAACGCGCTGCTGCCGCTGGTGACGGTGACGGGCGTGCAGCTGGCGTACCTGCTGTCCGGGGTCGTCGTCGTGGAGATCGTGTTCGCCTGGCCGGGGCTGGGGCAGCTGGCCCTGCAGGCGGTGCAGGCGCGGGACTACCCGGTCCTGCAGGGCGCGGTGCTGCTGTTCGCGTTCGTGTTCCTCGTCCTGAACCTGGTGGTGGACCTCCTGTACTCCAAGCTCGACCCGAGGATCGGCTCGTGAGCGCCCCGGCCGCGGCGGCCGGCGGCGTGTCCGTGCGCCCGCGCAGCAACGGGTTCCTCGACGGCCTGAAGCTGCTGCTGTCGTCCCCGCCGGCGCTGTTCGGCGCGGTCGTGCTGCTCGTCGTGGTCGTCGTCGCGCTGCTCGACGACCAGCTCGCCCCCACCGGGGCCAACGAGGTCGACGTGCAGGCCCGGTTGCAGGCCCCCGGCCCCGGGCACTGGTTCGGCACCGACGACCTCGGCCGCGACGTCCTGTCCCGGGTGGTGCTGGGCGCGAAGGTGTCGCTGCAGGTCGGGGCGGTCGCGGTGGGTTTCTCCCTGGTCGCCGGGGTCCTCGTCGGGTTGTTCGCCGGGTTCTACGGCCGCTGGGTCGACACCGTCCTCATGCGGCTGATGGACGTGCTGTTCGCGTTCCCGGCGATGCTGCTGGCGATCGCGGTCATCGCGATCCTCGGGCCGGGCACCACGAACGCGATGATCGCGATCGGCATCACGTACACGCCGGTGTTCGCCCGGGTCACCCGCTCGGCCGTGCTGGGGGTGCGCGAGACCGTGTACGTCCGGGCCTCGCGGTCCATCGGCGCCTCGAACCGGCGGCTGCTGTTCCGGCACGTCCTGCCGAACGCGGCGCCGCCGATCATCGTGCAGACGTCGGTGAGCCTGGCGTTCGCGGTCCTCGCCGAGGCCGCGCTGTCGTTCATCGGGCTGGGGACCCAGCCGCCGGACCCCAGCTGGGGCCGGATGCTGTCCGAGGGACGCGGCTACATCGACCTCGCCTGGTGGATCGCGGTGTTCCCCGGCCTGGCGATCGTCCTGCTCGTGCTGGCGTTCAACCTGCTCGGCGACGGGCTGCGCGACGTGCTGGACCCGCAGCAGCGCAGCGCGCTGCAGGCGGGGAAGCGGAACCCGGCCGGACGGAGGAGGAAACCGTGAACGTGCTGGAGGTCGACGACCTGCGGGTGTCGATGGACACCGCCCGGGGGACCGCGCACATCGTCAACGGGCTGAGCTACACGGTGGCCGCGGGGGAGACCGTCGCCGTCGTGGGGGAGTCCGGCAGCGGCAAGAGCGTGTCCGCCCTGGCGCTGCTGGGGTTGCTGCCCGGGCACGCCCGCGTCAGGGGGACCGCCCGCTTCGCCGGCCGCGACCTCGTCGCGATGTCGGAGGCCGAACTGCGCACGGTGCGCGGCAACGGGATCGGCACGGTGTTCCAGGACCCCATGACGTCGCTGAACCCGGTCCTGACGATCGGCCGGCAGGTCACCGAGGGGCTGCTCGCGCACCGCGCGGTCGGCTCGAAGCGGGCGGCGCGGGAACGGGCCGCCGAACTGCTCGCCGACGTCGGGCTGCCCGACCCGCGCGGGGTGCTGTCGAAGTACCCGCACGAGCTGTCCGGGGGGATGCGCCAGCGCGTCGTCATCGCCATCGCGCTCGCCGGGTCGCCGCAGCTGCTCATCGCCGACGAGGCGACGACCGCGCTCGACGTCACCGTCCAGGCGCAGATCCTCGACCTCGTCGCCCGGTTGCAGGCCGAGCACGGCACCGGGGTCGTGTGGATCACCCACGACCTCGGTGTCGTCGCCGGGACCGCCGACCGGGTCCTGGTCGTGTACGGCGGCCGCTGCGTGGAGGACGGTTCCGTCGACGAGGTGTTCCAGGCCCCCACCCACCCGTACACGCGGGGGCTGCTGGGGTCGCTGCCGTCGCTGCACGAACCCGGGTCCGACCTGGTGGCGATCGCCGGGACGCCGCCGCCGCCGACGGACCTGCCGCCGGGGTGCGTGTTCCACCCGCGCTGCCCCGTCCGGGACGCCCGGTGCGCGACCGAGCAGCCGCCGCTGGTGGCCGTGGGCGGGACCCACCGGGCCGCGACGTTCTGCGCGGGGGGTGCGCGGTGAGCGACGTGCTGGTGCGGGCCCGCGACCTGCAGGTGCACTTCCCGGTCCGCTCGAAGGGGCTGCGCCGCGGACCGGCCGGCGCCGTGCGCGCCGTCGACGGCGTCGACCTCGACGTGTTGCGCGGGGAGACGCTGGGGCTGGTGGGGGAGTCCGGCTGCGGGAAGTCGACGCTGGGCAACGCCCTGCTGCGGCTGGTGGAACCCACCGGCGGCACCGTGGAGTTCGACGGCGCCGACGTGACCGCCATGTCGTCGCGGGCGCTGCGGGCGCTGCGGCGGCGCGCGGTCGTGGTGTTCCAGGACCCCTACGCGAGCCTGGACCCGCGGATGACGATCGGGCAGACCGTCGCCGAACCGCTGCAGGTCCACGGGCTGCGCGCCGGGTCGCGACCGCAGCGGGTCGCCGAGCTGCTCGAGCTCGTCGGGCTGGACCCCTCGGTCGCCTCCCGGTACCCGCACGAGTTCTCCGGCGGCCAGCGCCAGCGCGCCGGGATCGCGCGGGCGCTGGCCGGTGAACCCGACTTCGTCGTGTGCGACGAGGCCATCGCCTCCCTGGACGTCAGCGTCCAGGCGCAGGTGCTGAACCTGCTGCGGTCGCTGCAGCGCGAGCTGGGGCTGACGCTGCTGTTCGTCTCGCACGACCTGGCCGCCGTCCGGCACCTGTCCGACCGGATCGCCGTCATGTACCTGGGGCGGGTCGTGGAGGTGGCCCCGGCGGCCGAGCTCACCGCGGACCCGCAGCACCCCTACACGCGGGCGCTGCTGTCGGCGGTGCCGGTGCCGGACCCGGCGCGCGAGCGCACCCGGGAGCGGATCGTGCTGACCGGGGACGTCCCGTCGGCCGCGCGGGTGCCGTCGGGGTGCCGGTTCCGCACGCGCTGCCCGCAGGCGTTCGAGCCCTGCCCGACCGTGGACCCCGCGCTCCAGGAGGTCCCCAGCGGCCCGCACCGGGCGGCGTGCCACCTGCACGGGGTGGTCCCGGTCGGCCGCTGACCCGCCGCCCACCTGATGTCAACCACCGGTTGACGCCGAGCCAGTGTCAACGCATGGTTGACACATGACCGACTCGACCCAGCTCGTCCGCCTCGACGACCTCATCCGCTCGATCGCCGAGCGCCACGACGCCCCGCTGGACCGTCTCAGCGACGCCGTCGTCCTCGGCGACCACCTCGGGGAGGTGGCCGACGCGCTCATCGGCCACTTCGTCGACCAGGCCCGCCGCTCCGGCGCCTCCTGGACCCGGATCGGCGCCAGCATGGGCGTGACCCGGCAGGCCGCGCAGAAGCGGTTCGTCACCCGGGACCCCGACACCCCCGCCGCCCCCGGGCCCCTCGACCCCAGCCAGGGCTTCAGCCGGTTCACCGACGCCGCGCGCGCCGTCGTCGTGGGCTCCCAGGAGGTCGCCCGGCAGCACTCGCACGCCGCGATCGGCGTCCCGCACCTGCTGCTGGCCCTGCTGGCCGACGACGAGGGCGCCGCGGCGCGCGCGGTCGCCGACCAGGGCGTCGACCCGGGGGAGGCCCGCCGGATCGCCCGCGCCTCGCTGCCGCCGGCCTCGCCCGACGTCCCGGCCCTCATCCCGTTCGACGCCCACGCCCGGGCGGTGCTCGAGGCCACCTTCGCCCAGGCCACCGCCCGCGGCGACGACCACGTCGACACCGTGCACGTCCTGCTCGCGCTGCTGGCCGTGGAGGACGGGACCGGTGTCCTGTCCGGCCTCGGGGTCCGCGCCGAGCCCCTCGCGGGCTGAGCGCGGGCGGGCCGTCACGGGCTGTCAGGGGGTGCCGTCGGGCCGCTCGGCGGCCACCCGCCGCAGCTCCTCCAGCACCGCCGCGGTCGGCGCGTCCGTCCCGCGCCCGGCGCGGGTCGCCGCGTAGATCGACCGCGCCGGGGGTCGGCCCGCCAGGGGGACGACGCTCAGCCCGCCGGGCCGCAGCGGGTGCGCCAGCCGGGGGACCAGCGCCACCCCCGCCCCGGCCGCGACGAGCGCGGCCAGGGCGTCGTGCTCCGCGGTGTGGTGGCGGACGTCCGGGGCGAAGCCCGCCGCCGCGCAGGCCCCCGTGGTGATCTGGGTGCAGGCGTCGTCGGCCGCCGCGGCCACCCACACCTCGCGGGCCAGCTCGCCCAGCTCCACCTCCGCCCGGCCGGCGAGCGGGTGGTCGGCGGGCAGCAGCACGTCCATGACGTCGGTCAGCAGCTCCACCCGGTGGTAGCGGGCGTCGTCGCGGCGCGGACCCGCCGGGTGGTCGACGGTGACGACGACGTCGAGCTCGCCGCTGTCCAGTCCCGCGACCGCCACCACCGGCTCGCGCTCGCGCACGAGCAGCCGCAACCCGGGCCGCTCGGCCCGCAACCGGCGCAGCGCCGGGGCGACGACGGCGAACACCGCGCTGGCCAGGGTCCCGATCCGCACCTCGCCGACCACCCCGGCGTCGAAGGCGAGCAGGTCGGCGCGCGCCTCCTCCAGCTGGGCCGCGACGGCGTCGGCGTGGGTGAGCAGCACCCGGGCCTGCCCGGTGAGCCGCACCCCCCGGCCCTGCCGCTCCAGCAGCGGGACGCCCAGGTCGCGGGCCAGCCCGGCCAGCTGCTGCGAGACCGCCGAGGGCGTCAGGTGCAGCGCGGAGGCGGTGGCCGCGACCGTGCCGCGGCGCTCGACCTCCCGCAGCAGGCGGAGCCGCCGCAGGTCGATCGTGAAGTCCCCGCTGTCGAGAGTCATCAGAGAACTCTAGATGGACTGAACGGTCGCGGGCCAGGCACCATCGGGGCGTGACCCGCCGCGCCACCCTGCTCTTCGCCGCCCTCAGCCTCGCGTGGGGCATCCCCTACCTGCTCATCAAGGTCGCCGGGGAGGAGCTCGCGCCCTCCACGCTCGTCCTGGCCCGCACCGCGCTCGCCGCCCTCGTCCTCGCCCCGGTCGCGCTCGCGCGCCGGGAGGTCCGGGCCGCGCTGCCCGCCCTGCTGCGCCGCTGGCCGGCGCTGGCCGCCTACACCGGCTTCGAGATCGTCGCCCCCTGGCTGTTCCTGGCCCGCGCCGAGCAGGAGCTGGACAGCTCCACCACCGCCGTCGTCATCAGCGCCGTCCCCGCCGTCGGCGTCCTCGTCGCCCTCCTCGCCGGCCGCGCCGAGCGCCTCGGCGCCGCCGGGTGGGCCGGCCTGGGGCTGGGGACCCTCGGGGTCGCCGCCCTCGTCGGGTTCGACCTCGGGCCCGGGCAGGCCGGCGCGGTCGCCGAGCTCGCCGTCGTCGTCGTCGGCTACGCCGTCGGTCCCGCCGTCCTCGTCCGGCACCTGTCCGACCTGCCCGGCCCCGCCGTCGTGCTGGCCAGCCTCGTCCTGTCCGCGCTGGTCTACGTGCCGATCGTCCTGCTCGGGCCCGGGCTGCCCGCCGCGGCACCCTCCGCGCCCGTGCTCGCCGCCGTGGCCACCCTCGCCGTCGTCTGCACCGCCGGGGCGTTCCTGCTGCTGTTCGCCCTCGTCGGCGAGCTCGGCCCGGTGCGGGCCACCGCGATCGTCTACGTCAACCCGGTCGTCGCGGTCGTCGCCGGCGCGCTCGTCCTCGGCGAGCGGATCACCGCGGCCACCCTCGGCGGGTTCGCCCTCGTCCTGGCCGGGTCCTACCTCGCCACCCGGCGCCCGGCGAACCGGCCCGAGCAGGCCGCGCCCGCCCTTACCGTGGACGCGTGACCGGAGGGGACCCGCACCGACCCGACGGGGAGCTGCGCTGGGCCCCCGGCCGCCCCGTCCCCGTCACCACGATGCTGCGGTCGCTGCGGCGCGGCGCGGGCGACCCCACCTGGCGCCAGGACGAGGACGGGTCCGTGTGGCGCGCCACCCGCACCCCCCTGGGCCCGGTGACGCTGCGGGTGCGGGCCCGGCCGGCGGACGCGTGCGTGCACGCGCAGGCGTGGGGGCCGGGCGCGGCCTGGGCGCTGGACGGGGTGCCCGACCTCCTCGGCGCGGCCGACGACACCTGGGCCGACTTCGCGCCCCGGCCCGAGCACCCCGCGCTCGTCGACGCCTGGCGCGCCCACCCCCACTGGCGCGTCGGCCGCAACCGGGCCGTGTTCGAGGCGCTGTCCGCCTCGGCGCTGGAGCAGGTCGTCACCGCCGTCGAGGCGTTCGCGGCGTGGCGCCGGCTGGTGCGGCGCTTCGGCGAACCGGCCCCCGGCCCGGCCGGTCTGCTGCTGCCGCCGACACCGCAGCAGTGGACCCGCATCCCGTCCTGGGAGTGGCTGCAGGCCGGGGTGGAGCTGCGCCGCCGCAGGGTGACGATCCTCGCCGCGCCCCGCGCCGCCGGGCTGGAACGGACCCTGACGCTGCCCGAGGCCGACGCCGACCGGGCGCTGCGGTCCCTGCCCGGCGTCGGGGTGTGGACGTCGGCGGAGGTCCGCCAGCGCGCCCACGGCCACGCCGACGCCTTCAGCTTCGGCGACTACCACGTCGCGAAGAACGTCTCCCACGCCCTGACGGGGGAGGTCCTCGACGACGCCGGCTGCGCCGAGGTCGTCGAGTGCTACCGCGGGCACCGGTTCCGGGTCCAGCAGCTGCTGGCCCTCGCCGGGGCGACGCGGCCGCGCCGGGGCCCGCGGATGACGCTGCCGACGCACACGCCGAACGTGGCCGTCCCCGCCGCCCGGGGACGCCGGGTCGCCCGCTGACGGGGCTCACCGGCTCCCGCGGCCGGGACCGGCCTACCGCGCCTCCGGCCGCGCCATCCGCAGCCGCTGCTCCTCGCTGATCGTGAAGTAGTCGGCGGGCCCGCCCCCGCGCAGGAGCGGGTCGGCGGCGAGGGTGTCGAAGACGCCGTCCACGACGAGGGACTCCTCGAGGTGGACCTGGACGACCTCACCGAGCACGAGCCACGCGCCGACGCCCCGCCCCTTGACGTCGGTGAGCTCCTGGACGCCCGTCACCCGGCACTCGAAGGCGACGGGGCTCTGGGCCACGCGCGGCGGCCGCACGAGGGTCGAGGGTTCCGGCGTCAGACCGGCGAGGGCGAACTCGTCGACCTCCGGTCCCACCGGCGCCGACGTCTCGTTCATCGGCGCGGCCAGGGAGCGGGTCGCGAGGTTCCAGACGAACTCCCCGGTCGCCTCGGCGTTGCGCACGCTGTCCTTGCGGCCGGTGCTGGAGAACCCGACGACGGGCGGGCGGTAGTTGAACAGGTTGAAGAAGCTGTACGGCGCCAGGTTCCGCGTCCCGTCGGCCGCCACGGTCGAGACCCAGCCGATGGGGCGCGGGGCCACGATGGAGTTCAGCGGGTCGTGCGCGAGGCGGTGGCCGTCGCGGGGGCGGTAGGAGTGCACGCGCCCGGACGCTACCGGCCGGCCGGCCGCGCGCGACCCGGCGGCGGTGCCCGCGCTCCGCCGGGGGCGTGGAGGAGACTGGGGCCGGCGGTGGCGTGGACGTCCACCGGCCGAGCCGACCCGAGGAGCTGTCGTGGAACCCGTCGATGCTGGACCCGCGGCGGACGGTGCGGGGACCGGGGCCGAGCTGGTGGTGTACGGCGCGGACTGGTGCCCGGACGTGCGGCGCAGCCGGGCGCTGCTGGAGGCGGAGGGCACGGCCCACCGCTACGTGGACGTCGAGACCGACCCGGCGGCCACCGAGCTGGTGCGCCGGCTGCAGGGCGGCGCCCGGCGCATCCCCACCATCGTCTGGCCCGACGGGTCGCACCTGGTCGAGCCGTCGGACGACGAGCTGCGCGCCCGGCTGCGGGGGCCCGCCGCCTGATCGCGGGCGGCGCCCGCGACCGCCGTGAGCGGGACGGGGTCAGACCCGCGCGACCGCCCGCACCGGCGACCCGTCGCCGCCGGTCAGCGCCCACCCGAACGCGAAGAACTCCACCCGGGGCGGCAGCGCGCCCAGCCCGGTGAGGTTCTCCACGACGACCCCGGGGTCCTCGCGCGGGCCCAGCAGGACCCGGTGCGCGGCGAGGGTGCCGGGGGCGTCGACGCTCGCGGTGTCGATGCCGACGGTGCGGACCCCGGCCGCGCGCAGCGCCCGGGCGCCCTCGACGGTGAGGTGCGCGTCGCCGGACCCGGTGCGCAGCAGCACGACGGGTGCGAGGTCCCCGCCCAGCAGGTCGGGCCCGACCGCGCGCGCCGCCCGCACGTCGAGGACGACGGCGGGCCCGGCGAACAGGTGCAGGGGCAGCTCGTCGAGGGTGGGCCCGGCCGGGTCGACGTGGGCGGGGGCGTCGACGTGGGTGCCGGTGTGGCTGCCCAGCGTCAGCCGCGTGACGCGGAACCCGTCCCCGGGCAGTTCCTGCGCGCTGAACCCCGGGTCGCCGGGGAAGACCGCCATCCCCTCGTGCACGGGGCGGGACAGGTCGACCCACATCAGCGGGGCCGTTCGACGACCCGCACCACGACGCCGTCGGGGCCCCGCTGCGCCAGGCCCACGAGGTCCTCGGTCCACAGCGCCGCCAGGACCCGCTGCGTCAGCACCCCGAGGGAGAAGTCGTCCCCGGCCCCCAGGTGCAGCTCCGGGCCCCGGGCGCTGACCCGCCCGTCGAGCACGGGGCCCGCGGCGAGGGCGACCTCGGCGGCCCGTCCCAGCCGGTCGGTCAGGGTGCCCGGCAGCAGCGGCGGCGGTTCGACCCCGCCGGCGCCGAGGGCGGCGCGCACGGCCTCGACGTGCCCGAGGCGGAACCAGTCGCCGGCGGCGTCGCGGACCAGCGAGCGCGCCCCGGGGCCGTCCTGGTCGCGGGGCAGCACGAGGTCGGTGAGGCCGCGGAACAGGGCGGCGGGCACGCCGTTGGTCTTGCCCTTGACCAGGTCGGCGGCGGCGGCGATCTCGTCGGCGACGGCGCGGGCGGTGACGGACAGGTCGCGGCCCTGGGCGTCGACGGTGCCGCGCAGGTCGTCGAGCGCGTCGAGGCCGGCGACGCCGAGGGCGAAGTCGGTCTGGCCCGTCCGCCAGGCGCGGCCCGCGGTGTCGGTCAGCACGACCCCGACCACGGCGCCGGTGAGCTCGTGCAGCCGCTCGCGCAGGTCGCGGGCGGCGGCGTCGGGGTCGGCGGGCAGCGTGAGGACGACGTCGCCCTCGACGTTGGAGGCGTCGACGCCCGCGGCGGCCATGACGGGCCCGGCGGCCGCCTCGACGATGCGGGTGGTGGCGCCGGTGGGGGTGCGGCGGGCGGCGACGAGCCGGCGGGACTGCCGCAGCACGACCTCCTCGCGGTCGGCGGCGGGCGCGGTGAGCCCAGCGGCCTTGGAGACGACCTTGCTGGAGACGGCGATGACGTCGCCGTCGTTGAGGGTGGCGCGCTGGGCGTGCAGGGCGTCGACGACGGCGCCGGCGACGTCGTCGCCGGCGCGGACCTCCCCGACCCCGCCGAGGCCGACGATCTGCAGGGGCGGGGCGTTGTGGGCGGCGTTCACGCGGCGCGGTCCTCACCGGTGAGGTCCAGGGCCAGGTCCAGCGCGGCCCCGGCGAGGTCGGCGGTGGCCTGCGGGGAGCTCATGAGCAGCGGCCGCCCGCGGACGGTCAGCCCGGCCCGGACGGGCGGTTCGTCCTCGGCCGCGACGAGCCAGCCGTCGAGGAAGTCGGCGTAGAGCCCGGCGACGGCCGCGGCGGTGGTGGGGACGCCGAGGGCGGCCAGGCAGGCGTCGGCCATGCCGCGCACGGGGGCGCCGCCGATGACGGGGGAGACTCCCACGACGGGGGCGGCGGTGGAGACCAGGGCCTCGCGCAGGCCCGGCACCCGCAGGATCGTGCCGATGGACACGACGGGGTTGCTGGGGGGCAGGACGACGACGTCGGCGTCGCGGACGGCCTCCAGCACCCCGGGCGCGGGGCGGGCCGCGGCGGCCCCGACGGGCTCGATGGCCAGGGCGGGGACCGCGGCGTGCAGCCGGACCCACCACTCCTGGAAGTGCACGCGGCGGACGGCGCCGTCGTCCCCGGCGAGGTCGACGTGGGTCTCCACGACGTCGTCGGTCATGGGCAGCAGCCGCGCCCCGGGCCGCCAGCGCTCGCACAGGTGGGCGGTGACCTCCGAGAGGGTGGCGCCCTCGGCGAGCATGCGGGTGCGCACGAGGTGGGTGGCGATGTCCTTGTCGCCGAGGGTGAACCAGGACGGCTCGGCGCCGTAGGCGGCCAGCTCGTCGGCGACCCCGGAGGTCTCCCGCTCCCGGCCCCAGCCGCGGGTCTCGTCGATCCCGCCGCCGAGGGTGTACATGACCGAGTCGAGGTCGGGGCAGATGCGCAGGCCGTGCATCGTCACGTCGTCGGCGGTGTTGACCACGACGGTGACGGCGGCCTCGCGCCGGGCGGGGTCGGGGGAGGCGGCCAGGTGCGCCAGCAGGCCGCGCAGGAACCGTGCGCCGCCCACACCGCCGGCGAGGGCGGTGATCTGCAGGGGTCTGCTCACGTCGTTCACGCGCCTCATCATCCCCTGTCTCCGGGGGTGTCCCCCCGGGTGCGGGGGTGGCGGCCGTGAGGTCCGTGTGACGGATGTGGTCGGAGTCACCGCGTGAGCAGCGCGAATACCACGCTGGGCTTGACTCTGGGGGACGACACGCGTGTAATTCCACCAGTGGTGGTCGCACGGTGACTGGCACGATACGAGGAGTGACGGGATCGAGGCTGTGGGGGCCACCATGCGTGACGACGTCGACCAGATCGTCCGGATCGTCCAGTTCGACCAGTTCGACCAGCTCGACCAGCTCGACCAGCTCGACCAGCTCGACGACCCCGCCGGCACCCCCTCGCCCGGGGACCGGCCCGAGCTCGCGCTCGTCGACCTGACCGGTGGGCCGGCCGAGGTCCCGACCGGGCTGTCCGGCCTCACCCCCGAGGACCCGGGCTGGCAGGAGCTCGCGCTGTGCGCGCAGACCGACCCCGAGGCGTTCTTCCCCGAGAAGGGCGGCTCCACCCGCGAGGCCAAGCGCGTCTGCCAGTCCTGCGAGGTCCGCCAGGAGTGCCTGGAGTACGCCCTCGGCAACGACGAGCGGTTCGGCATCTGGGGCGGGCTGTCCGAGCGCGAGCGCCGCCGCCTCAAGCGCGCCATCGGCTGAGGCCACCCGATCGGCCGAACCGGCTGAAGGAACGCCCCCCGCGTGCCGAGAGTCAGGACGGGGGGACGACCGGTCACCCCGCCGAACCCGGGGAGGGGTACCGATGAGCCAGTCGATCTGGGAGCGCCGGCAGGCCGTCGCCTCTCGGCTCGAGGGTCACGCCCAGCACGAGCGCGACGTCCTGACCGAGCTGACCACGACGTTCACCGCCGCGTCGGTGCCGCTGGAGGACGTCGACCCGCGCGGGTGCCTGCGGGCGTCGGTGGCCGCCGTCGCGCAGGTCGCCGCGGGCCGGCCCGGCTTCAACCTCGTGCTCGGCGCGGTCGGGCACGGCGTGCGCGTGCAGGCCGACGAGAACGGCCACGTGACGCTGTCGGTCGTGACCATGACGACCGGCGAGCCCGCCCCGCGGGCCGTCGCCTCCGAGCTCGCCGCGCTGCTCTGGGACCGCTGAGCCCTCCCGCGACCCCTCCGGACCCCCTCGGGCTCTTTCCGGTACCGAGGACCACGCTTTCGGCCGCTCACGGCCACCGCACGACCCGACGACACCTCTACCGACGCCGGACACCTCCGGCAGCACGTCACCGCTGACTGCCCCGTGCGACTCGCACCGGGTGCGCACGTCGGAAGAGGAGTCCGCATGACCTTCCTGTTGCGTCGCGTCCGAGTGGGCGCACGCTTCGCCATCGCCTTCGGGGTGATCCTGGCGCTCACGCTCGTCATGGGCGCCGTCGCGTTCATCGGGAACCGCGCGCAGGCCTCGGCCCTGCAGCAGTCCCAGGACGCCACCGAGCTCGTCCACTACGTCGACGAGCAGAAGTACTTCGACGCCGACATCATCGGCTGGCAGACCGGCTACGCGCTGGACACCTACCGCATCGGCGTCGAGGCGGCCCTGGCCGACGACAACGTCAACCGCGTCGGGTACACCAGCACCCGCGCCGCGCTCGTCGCCTCCCTCAAGAGCGCGCCCACCGCGCTGATGACCGAGCGGGAGAAGGCCGTCAACGAAGAGCTCATCGGCCTGTGGGACCAGTTCATCGACTTCGACAACCGCGCCGTCATCGCCTTCCGCGACGGCCGCGCCGCCGACGCCCAGGTCCACCTGGACGAGGGCGGGTTCCCCGTCTACCAGCAGATCCTGACCCTGATGGACGGCCTGGAGGAGTCGGTCACCACCCGCAGCGAGGCCGCCCAGGCCCGCGCGACCCGCGTCGCCGAGACCGCGCAGCTGTTCATCGTCGTCTTCTCGGTCCTGGCCGTCGTGCTCGTGGCCCTCATGGTCGTGGCCCTCGTCCGCACCGTGCTGCTGCCGCTGCGGGCCCTGACCGCCCGCGCCGAGGAGGTCGCCGCCGAGCGCCTGCCCGCGGCCATCGGCGAGATCCGCGACATGGCCGCCGACGCCACCCCGCCGACGCTGCCGGCCTTCGAGGTCCAGACGAAGGACGAGCTCGCCGCCCTCGCGGTCGCGTTCAACCACGTCCAGGACAGCGCCCTCGACCTCGCCGTCGAGCAGCGCCGCAACGAGATCGCCGCCGCCGAGATGCTCGTCAACCTCGGCCGCCGCAACCAGAACCTGCTCACCCGCACCCTGGCCTTCCTCGCCGAGCTGGAGCGCTCCGAGCGCGACCCGCAGGTCCTGGAGAAGCTGTTCCGCCTGGACCACCTGTCCACCCGCGTGCGCCGCAACGCCGAGTCGATGCTCGTCCTGGCCGGCGCGGAGCAGACCCGCACCAAGTCCCGCCCGGTGCCCGTCGCCGGTGTCGTGCGCGCCGCCCTCGCCGAGATCGAGGACTACCCGCGCGTCGACCTGACCGAGCTCGTCGACGCCACCCTGCACGGCAGCGCCGCGGCCGACGTCACCCACCTGCTGGCCGAGCTGCTGGAGAACGCGACCGCGTTCTCGCCCAGCACCACCCGCGTCGTCGTCACCGGCGCGCCGACCGTCGACGGCGGCTACGCCCTGACCGTCACCGACTTCGGCGTCGGCATGGACGAGGCCGAGATCGCGCTGGCCAACGGCCGCATCGCCGGTGCGGCCGACTCCCGCCCCGACTCCCGCCTGCTCGGGCACCACGTCGTGGGTCTGCTCGCGTCGCGCTGGTCCCTGTCGGTCGCGCTGAGCCGCGGTGGCTCGGCCGCCGCCCCCGTCGGGGTCGTCGCCTCCGTCGTGCTGCCCGCCTCGATGGTCGTCCTCGGCGCCCGCCCGGCGGCCGCCCCCGCGGCGGCGCCGGTCGCCGCCCCGGTCGTGCCGGTGCAGTCCGCTCCCGAGCTCGCCCTCGTCGGCGCCCCGGCCCCCGCGGAGGCGGTCGCCGAGCCGGCCCCCGCGGCGCCGGTCGCCCCGGTCGCCCCGGTGGCCCCGGTCGCCGAGCCGGTGGCCCCCGCGGCCCCCGTGGTCCCGGTCCAGGCCGTGGCCCCGCTGGCCCCGCAGGTGCCGGCCGCCCGTCCCGCCGGCGCCCCCCGCGTCCGCGGCGCCCAGCTCGCCGACCTGGGTCGCGACCTGGGCCGCACCGCCGAGGCCGGCACCGGCCCGCAGGTCGCCGCGGTCCCCGCGGACCTGCCCGCCGTCCCCACCCGGGTCCGCGGCGCGCAGCTGCCCGACACCGGCGACGGGTCCGCGGACACCGCGTCCACGTCCCGCAGCGCCGAGCAGGTCCGCCGCGGCCTGTCCGGCCTCCAGAACGGCGTGGCGCGCGCCCGCCGCGACAGCACCAGCCCCTCCACCCCCGAGAGCGAGTGACCGTGAGCGTCAGCACCGTCAGCCAGAACGCGCAGGACGTCAACTTCCTGCTCGAGCGCTTCGTCGCCCAGACCCCCGGGGTGGAGCAGGCCATCGGGGTCTCCTCCGACGGGCTCCTGATGACCATGCGCGCCGACCTCGAGCGCGCCGACGCGGACAAGCTCGCCGCGACCGTCTCGGGCCTGACCACCCTGGCCGTGTCCGCCTCGCGGCTGCTGCACAAGGGCCCCCTGAGCCAGGTCATCACCGAGTTCGGGCAGGGGTACCTGCTGGTGTCCTCCATCGCCGGGCGCGCCTGCCTCGGCGTCGTCACCGCCGCCGACTGCGACCTCGGCCTGGTCGGCTACGAGACGACGATGCTCGTCGAGCGCGTGGGGGCGCTGCTGACCCCCGAGCTCATCACCGAGCTGAAGACGTCGCTGCAGCTGTGAGCCCGCGCGAGGAGTTCGACGAGGTCGAGTTCGACGATTTCGACGAGTTCGACCGCCCGTTCCTCGGGGCGGGCGCGGCGGTCGCCGCCGCCCCCGCCCCCGTCCCCGCCGTCCCCGACGGGGACGACGCGGAGGTCCGCGCCTACCTGCTCACCGGTGGTCGCACCGGGGGCGGGGCGGCGGGGATCGCCATGGAGACCACCGCCGTCGCCACCGCCCTCGGCGCGCGGGTCTCCGCCGCCGGGTCGCTGCCCTTTGAGCTCGGGGAGGTCCTGGCCTGCTGCGCGCAGGCCCGCTCCGTCGCCGAGGTCGCCGCGCTGGTCGGCATCCCCCTCGGGGTCGCCCAGGTCCTGGTCGGCGACCTCGTCGCCCGGGAACTGCTCATCACGACGTCCACCGCGAAGTCCCTCGCGCTCGACGTCTCGTTCATCGAGAGGTTGATCAACGGTGTCGCTGCACTCTGAGGCGGCCGCCCCCGCGGCCCCCGTGAAACGTCCCCCGATCCCGGTGAAGATCCTCGTCTCCGGCGGCTTCGGCGTCGGCAAGACGACGACCGTGGGGGCGCTGTCCGAGATCGAGCCGCTGAGCACCGAGGCCGCCATGACCTCGGCCTCCGTCGGCGTCGACTACGCCGGCGAGGCCAGCGAGAAGACCACGACGACCGTCGCGATGGACTTCGGGCGCGTCACGATCGACGACAGCATCATCCTGTACATGTTCGGCACCCCCGGGCAGGACCGGTTCGGGTTCATGTGGAACGACCTCGCCGACGGTGCGCTCGGCGGGATCGTGCTGGTGGACCCCAGCCGGATCGACGACTGCTTCGTGGCGCTGGACTACTTCGAGAAGATCGGCCTGCCGTTCGTGCTGGCCGTCAACTCCTTCGCCGGCCGCAGCCAGCTCACGCTGGAGCAGGTCCGCGCCGCCGCCAACGTCGACCCCGTCGTCCCCGTGGTGGCCGTCGACGCGCGCTCGCGCGAGGACGTGAAGCAGGTCGTGCTGACCCTGCTGCAGCTGATCCTGTCGCGGGCCCGCAACGCCGCCTGAGGCCACCCGAGGGGGTGCGGCCCCCGCTGCGGCGTCAGTCGCCGTAGCGGGGGTCGACCTCCTCGGGGGGCAGGTCCAGCAGGTGCGCCACCTGCTCGACCACCACGTCGGCCACCAGGTCGTCCAGCTCGTCGCCGTCGGCGCGGGTCTCCAGCGGCCGGCGGTACAGCACGACCCGCGCCGGGCGCTGCCCCTGCGCGGGGAACAGCCGCCCCAGCGGCACGACGTCGTCCTCCCAGGGGGCCGGGTCCGACGGCGGGACGTCCTCGACGGCGAACTCCACGCCCGCCAGCTGCTCGGCCCAGCGCCGCTCCAGCAGCTCCACCGCGTCCAGGACCAGGTCGTCGAACCGTTCCGCGCGCGTGCGCGCGGCCGGCAGCGACGCCGGCAGCAGCGGCCCGCGCAGGCCGCGGCCGTGCCGGTCGCGGCGCCTGAGC
Source organism: Kineococcus rugosus (assembly GCF_050871975.1). Lineage (NCBI taxonomy): Bacteria > Bacillati > Actinomycetota > Actinomycetes > Kineosporiales > Kineosporiaceae > Kineococcus > Kineococcus rugosus. The sequence goes on from NZ_JBJLSJ010000012.1 coordinate 116,271, forward strand.
GAACGGGTCTGGGGCCGGCGTCGGAGGACCACCGGGCGAGACTACCCGCGGGATCGGGGCGACACATCGCACCTCGTCCAGCCAACAGCCCGCCGACGGCGGTAGCGTGCCGCGGGTGAGCACCCGCAGCCCAGGAACGAACGCCTCCCGCCCGGGAGCCGGCCGCTCCGCCGCCCCCAGCGCCCGGCGCTGCTCGCGGACCGCGTGCGGGAAGACGGCCGTGGCGACCCTCACCTACGTGTACTCCGACTCCACCGCCGTCCTGGGCCCGCTGGCGACGTACGCCGAGCCGCACACCTACGACCTGTGCGCCGACCACGCCGACCGGCTGACCGCCCCGCGCGGCTGGGAGGTCGTCCGCCTCGCCCCCGAGCTGCTGGAGGCGGCCCGCCACCACGACGACCTCGACGCCCTCGTCGACGCCGTCAGCGACCGCCCCCGCGGCACCGAGCGGCGCATCGACCCCGACGCCCCGGCCGTCCGCCGCGGGCACCTGAGGGTCATCGGCGAGGAGAAGTGACCCCGGCGGCCGCTCAGCCGGGCGGCCGCGCTGCCGATGGAGCCTCGTGCCCGCAGCCAACGCGCCCCGCGCTCCCCGCCGTTCCCGCGCCGCCCGGACCGCCCCGCCGCTGGGGTCGCTGACCCAGGCCGCGCACCGCGAGACCGCGGCGTGCTCGCACTGCGGCAGCGAGCGCGTCACGCAGCTGTCGATGAACCTGACCGACGGCACCCCCGTGCAGTTCGTCTCCTGCCACGTCTGCGAGGAGCGCAGCTGGCTGTCGGCCACCGGCCCGCTGACCGTCGACGGCATCCTCGAACGCACCCGCAAGCACTAGTCGCGGCGGCCGCGACCCCCTTGCGCACGGGCCGTCGCTTGTAGGCTCCCCAGCGTGAGCGCCCCGACCGTGAACCTGTCGTCCGTCATCAAGGCCTACGACGTCCGGGGCACCGTCCCCGACCAGCTCGACGCCGACGTCGTGCGGGCCATCGGCGCCGCCTTCGCCGAGGTCGTCGTCCTGCCCGAGACGCCCGCCGGCGCCACCGCCCGCGCCGTCGTCGGGTACGACATGCGCCCCTCGTCCCCGGAGCTGTCCGCCGCGTTCGCCGACGGCGTCGCCTCCCGCGGCGTCGACGTCACGGTCATCGGCCTGTGCTCCACCGACGGCCTCTACTTCGCCAGCGGGTTCCTCGACGTGCCCGGCGCGATGTTCACCGCGAGCCACAACCCCGCGCAGTACAACGGGATCAAGATGTGCCGGGCCGGGGCCAGGCCGGTCGGCCAGGACAGCGGCCTGTCCGCGATCCGCGAGCTCGCCCAGGGCTGGCTGGACGCCGGGACCGTCCCCGCCGGCGGCGGGACCGTCGGCACCGTCGACGAGCAGGACCTGCTGAAGGCCTACGCCCAGCACCTGCGCACCCTCGTGGACCTGTCCGGCGGGCGCCGGCTCAAGGTCGTCATCGACGCCGGCAACGGCATGGGCGGGTTCACCGCCCCCGCGGTCCTCGGCGACGACGCCGGGCTGCCCGCGCTGCCGCTGGAGGTCGTGCCGATGTACTTCGAGCTCGACGGCACCTTCCCCAACCACGAGGCGAACCCCCTCGACCCGGCCAACCTCGTCGACCTGCAGGCGGCCGTCCCCGCGCACGGCGCGGACATCGGCCTGGCCTTCGACGGCGACGCCGACCGCTGCTTCGTCGTCGACGAGAAGGGCGACCCGGTCAGCCCCAGCGCCGTCACCGCGATGGTCGCCCGCCGCGAGATCGCCAAGGAGATCCGCGCCGGCCGCGAGCCCGTCGTGATCCACAACCTCATCACCTCCCGCGCGGTGCCCGAGCTCGTCGAGGCCGACGGCGGCACGCCCGTGCGGACCCGCGTGGGGCACTCCTTCATCAAGGAGCGGATGGCCGAGGTGGGCGCGGTGTTCGGCGGCGAGCACTCCGCGCACTACTACTTCCGCGAGTTCTGGTCCGCCGACACCGGGATGCTGGCCGCGATGCACGTCCTGGCCGCGCTCGCCGAGCAGGACCGGCCGCTGTCGGAGCTGGCCGCCGAGTACGAGAAGTACGCCGCCAGCGGCGAGATCAACTCCACCGTCGAGGACGCGGCGGCCACCACCGAGCGGGTCGTGGCCGCGATCAGCGAGACCGCCGCGGCCGAGGGGGAGACGATCGAGGTCGACCGCCTCGACGGGGTCACCGTCTTCCACCCGGCGTCGGCGAACCAGCCGATGTGGTGGTTCAACCTGCGGGCCTCCAACACCGAGCCGCTGCTGCGGCTGAACGCCGAGGGCGCCGACGAGGCCACGATGGCCGCCCTGCGCGACCGGGTGCTCGCCCTGGTGCGGGGGACCGACTGATGGCGCTGGACGCCTGGGTGCTGGACCTGCTGCGCTGCCCGGCCACCGGCGCCCCGCTGACGCCGGTGACGGTCGGGGGGCGGGAGTTCCTCGCGACGCCCGACGGGGTCCGCTACCCCGTCCTCGACGGCGTCCCGGTCCTGCTCGTCGACGCCGCGATCGCCCCCGGGGAGGGGGAGGCGCCGTGACCGCCCTCGACGAGAGCCTGCTCGCCGACGGCGACGGCCTCACCGCCGTCGACGAGGGCGGTGTCCTGCGCGCGCTGGCCAGCGCCGGGGCGCAGGTCCGCGAGGCCCTGGACCTCAGCGCGGAGGCGCGCGTGGCCCGGCTGGCCGACGAGGAGCGCCCGCGCGCCGTCGTCATCGCCGCGCTCGCGGGCAGCTCCGTGGTCGCCGACGTCGTGCAGGCCCTCGCCGGCCGCGCCTGCCCGGTGCCCGTCGTGGTCCGGCACGGCGGGCCGCTGCCGAGCTGGGTCGGCCCGCTCGACCTCGTCGTGGCGGTCTCGCTGTCCGGCCGCGCGCCCGGCCCGGTGGCCCTGGCCGTCGAGGCGGCGCGGCGCGGGGCGCGGGTCGTCGCGGTCGCCGGGGACGGTTCCCCGCTGGCCGACGTCGGGTCCCGCGGCGGCAACGTGCACGTCCGGCCCGCGCGCGGGGTCCGCGCCGACGGCGGCGACCCCCGCTCCTCGCGGGTGGCGCTGTGGTCGCTGGCGACGCCGGTCCTGCTGGCCTGCGACGCGATGGGGCTGCTGTCGGCGCCCGCGGCGGACCTGGCCGCCGTCGCCGACCGGCTGGACGCCGAGGCCGAGGCGTGCCGCCCCTGGTCGGAGACGTTCGTGAACCCCGCGAAGGTGCTGGCGCTGGAGGTGGCGGGCGCGGTGCCCGTCGTCCTGGCCGACGGGGACCTGATGGCGGCCGCGGCGCGCCGGGCGGCGGGGATGCTCGCGCGGACCGCGCGGGTGCCGGCCGTCAGCGGGGCCCTGCCGGACGACGCCAGCGAGGTCGTCGCGACCTTCGGGGGGCCGTTCGCGGCGGCGGGCGCGGACGACGTGTTCGCCGACCCGTTCCTCGACGGGCCCACCGGGCCGCGGCTGCGGCTGCTGGTGGTGCGCGACCACCCGGCCGCGGTGGCCGACGTGGACCGGCGGCTGACCGAGGCGGTCGTGACGACCGCGACCGACGCGGGGGTCCGCGTCAGCGAGCTCGTCGCCGACGAGGGGTCCCCGGCGCAGCGGCTGGCGCAGGCGATCGCCCGCGCCGACTTCGCCGCGGCGTACCTGGCGCTGGCGTCCGGGGTGGACCCGGCGCGCTCCCCGCAGGTGGCCGACCTCAAGGACCGCCTGGGCTAGGCCCGCGCCGCCGGGGGCAGGCGCTGGACCACCACGACGGTCCGGTCGTCCTGCCGGGCGCGGAACTGCGAGTGCCGCAGCGCGGCGGCCGCGACGCCGTCGGCGATGCGCTCGGGCGTGGGGACCGCGGTGGTCGCCGTCAGGGCGCCCAGGGCGCCGACGACGCCGTCGACCCCGAACTCCACGCCCTGCCCGTCGCGGGCTTCCAGCACCCCGTCGGTGCAGGCGAACAGGCGGTCGCCGGCCTCGAACGGCAGGCTCTCCTGCGCCCACCGGGCCCCCCGGAGCACCGGGGACAGCAGGGGGCCGGTGGCCGCCAGCTCCCGCCAGGGCCCGGCCCGGTGCTGCACCAGGGCGGGCGGGTGCCCGGCGCTGGCGTAGGTCAGGGCCTGCGCCGCCCGGTCCACCACGGCCAGGAAGACGGTCGCGAACAGCTCGGGCTCGACGTCGTGCAGCTGGTCGGCGGCGGCCCGCAGCGCCGCCGCGGGGGTGCTGCCCAGCCGGGCCGCGGTGGCCAGGGAGTGCTTGAGGCGCAGCGCCAGGACGGCGCTGACCGGCCCGTGCCCGGCGACGTCCCCGACGACGAGCGCCACGGCCGCGGGGCCGACCTCCACGACGTCGCACCAGTCCCCGGCCAGCAGCCCCTCGGCCGGCTCGACGCGCGCGTGCAGGTGCAGGTCGGGCAGGTCGGGGACGGCGGGCGCCAGGGCCCGCTGGAGCGCGGCGAGGGCCGGTTCGGCCTGGGCGACGGCGTCCAGGGCCCGCCGGGTGCGGCCCAGGTCGGCGCTCAGCCGGTCGCGCATGGCGGTGACGTCCTGGGCGAGGTCGCGCACCTCGCCGGCCCCGGCGCTGGGCAGCGCCGCGGCCAGGTCCCCGTCGGCGACGGCCCGGCTGGCCCGGGCGAGCAGCGCCAGCGGGACGGTCACGGTGCGCCACAGCAGCAGGCACCCCAGACCCAGGGCCGTCGCCACCGCGAGCAGGCCCGCGGTCAGGGTGACCAGCAGGCGCCGCTGGGTGCGCTCGGCGTGCGCGGCGTCGTGCGCCTCCTGCGCGGCGAGCCGGTCGTCCACGACGTCCAGCGCGGTGCGCAGGGCGTCGAACCGCCGCTTGCCGTCGAGGGTCACGTACAGGGCCCGGGCCCGCTCGACGTCCCCGGCGCGGACCCGGTCCTGCTGCCGCTGCGCGTACGCCGTCCACGCGCCGTGGGCGGCCAGGACGTCGTCCCACCGGCCCGCGGGTACGCCGAGGGCGCGCAGGCACGCCGCGCTCGCCCGTTCCCGGCCGGGCAGGTCGCGCTCGGCCCGGGCGTAGGGCTCCAGGAACCGCTCGTCGGCGGTGACGAGGTAGCCGCGCAGGCCGGTCTCCTGGTCGACGTAGGAGGCCCGGGTCTCCCCGAGGGCGCGGCGGCACTCGGCGGACTGCACGAGGTGGCGGCGGGCGCCGTCGAGGTCGCGCGCGGCCAGCAGCGACCCGGCGCCGGTGCCGGCCAGGACGAGCAGGGTGGCGCCGCAGGCGTGGGTCACCCACCGCGTCAGGGAGCGGGGGCGCCGCCGGCGCCGCGGGGACCGGTGGCGGAACCCGGTACGGCGGACCTCCGTACCGTAGTCGGCCACCTACTCAGTGTGTTCGGGGGGCGGCTCCCGTCAAGTCCCCGCGAGGCCGCGACGCGGGAACCGGGTCGGCGGGGACGAAGACCTGCGCCGCGGGCACGGGACGGGCGAAGTGGAAGCCCTGCAGCACGTCCACCCCGAGCCCGCCCACCAGCGCCGCCGTGGCCGCGTCCTCGACGCCCTCGGCGACGACCTCCATCGACAGCCGGTGGGCCAGGTCGGCGAGGGTCCGCACGATCGCCGCGTCGACCGGGGCCTGCGCCGCGGCGACCACGAACGAGCGGTCGATCTTCAGCTCGTCGACCTGCAGCTGGCGCAGCATCGTCAGCGACGTGTAGCCGGTCCCGAAGTCGTCCAGGGAGACGCGCGCCCCGGCCGCCCGCAGGGCGGCCAGCACGGCACCCACCCCCTCGGGGTCGCCCAGCAGCGCCGTCTCGGTGACCTCCAGGGTCAGGGCGCCGCGGTCCAGGCCGTTGTCGGCGATGGCCCGGCGCACGGCGTTGACCAGCGAGGGGTCGGCCAGCACCACGGGGGAGACGTTGACGGAGACCGTGACGTCGCGACCGTCGGCGCGCCAGGCGGCGCACTGGGCCGCGGCGGTGCCCAGGACCCAGTGCGTCAGGCCCACGATCGCGTGGCTGCGCTCGGCGAGCGGGATGAACGCGCCCGGGTCCAGCAGCCCGCGCTCGGGGTGCTGCCAGCGCACCAGCGCCTCCACCCCGACGGTGCGGCCGCTCCCGGCGGCGACGAGGCGCTGGTAGTGCACCCGCAGCTGGCCGTCGGCGACCGCGGCGGGCAGCTCGGTGTGCAGGCGCAGCGCGTCGACGTCGACGGCGGCCTCGCCCTCGGCCACGGCCAGGCGCTGCTGCTCGTCGGCGGCGCGCACGGCCGCCACGTCGGCCAGCGCGAGCAGCTCGTCGACCTCCCGGCCGTGCTGGGGTGCGCAGGCCACGCCGATCGAGACGTCGGGACGCACCCGCAGGCCCAGACCGGGGCCGTCGCCGCGCAGGACGACGTGCTCGCGCAGCACCTGGTGCAGCACCCGGCCCTCGTCCAGGCCCGTGCGGACGGCGTCGCCGGAGCCGTCCAGCTCCACGGGGCGCACGACGGCCAGGGAGTCCAGGTCGAGGCGGGCGACGAGGGCGCCGGGCAGGTCGCCGGCGCGGCGCGCGCACTCGGTGAGGACCTCCTCGGCGGCGGCCGGGCCCAGGGCCAGCCGCAGGTCGCGCAGGTCGTCGAAGTGGACGACGCTCACCGTCAGCTCCTCGCCCATTCCGTCGCCCAGCTCACCGGCCCCGCTCAGGCGGCGGGCGGAGCTCTCCAGCAGCCCGGTGCGGTTGAGCAGCTCGGAGCTGACGTCGTGCCGGGCCCGGCGGGCGGCCAGGCGCAGCAGCGAGCGCACCCCGACGACGGGCAGGACGGTGACGGCGGGCAGCACCACCAGCCACCCGGCCACCTGACCGGGGTGGCCGGAGGCGACGAGCGCGGCGGGCAGCAGCACGAACGGCAGGGCCGTCGCGGCCGCGACGGCGCGCGGGGTGCGCAGGAAGGGGATGTGCGCGGCGGTCGCGGAGTACAGCGCGACGAGGACGCCCACGGCGGGGGAGCCGTCGGCGCAGTAGACGCCCACCGAGGTCGACACGGCGGCGGAGACGATGGCGGTGCGGGGTCCGGGCAGCGGCCAGGTGCGGCTCAGCAGCAGCCCGGCTCCGCTGAGGAACCCCAGGGCGGCGATGAACAGGATGCACGTGCCGTGCACGCCCTCCCAGCCCGGCACCAGGGCCACGGAGGCCATGATCAGGCTGGTGACCAGGTACTCCACGGCCACGACGCGGCGGCCGAGGCCGCCGTCGCCGAGGTCGACTGTCTGCTCGCGCTGGGGGTTCGGCACCATCTAGAAGTCGGCTGCCCGCAGGCCGGGGTCGATGGGCCGACCGGGTGAGGCCGGTGGCCCGCGCCCGCCGGCGGTGGCGGGCGCGGGACGGTCAGACCTGCTGCGGCGCAGGTGCTCCGTCGCGGGCCAGGGCCGCGATCCGCTGCGAGGCCAGGCCGTCGCCGTAGGGGCTGGGGGTGTCCGCCAACCGGGCCAGGGCCTGCGGGGACGTCATCCGCCGGGCGTGCCCGACGAGGTCCTCCGGCTCGCTGAGCACCGAGAACCCGGCCGCCACCGACTCCGGGCGCTCGGTGCTGGTGCGCACGACCACCAGCGGCTTCTTCAGCACGGTGACCTCCTCCTGCAGCCCGCCGGAGTCGGACACCAGCAGGGACGCCGAACGGGTCAGGGCCAGGAACGTGCGGTAGTCCACCGGGGGCAGCACGCGCACGGCCGCGGGCACCGTCACGCCCCACGCCCCGAGCGCCTTGCGGGTGCGCGGGTGCAGCGGCAGCGCGACCGGCGCGCCCAGCTCGCCCAGGCCGGCCACCAGCGTGCGCAGCCGGTGCGGGTCGTCGGTGTTCTCCGGGCGGTGCACCGTGGCGACCACGCCGCCGGGGGCCACGCCGAGCCCGGCCAGCAGCCCGGCGGTCTCCTCCTCCGACGGGCACAGGGCCGTGACGGCCTCCACGACGGGGTTGCCGGTGACGAACACCGACCCCGCCGGGACCGCCCCGTCGAGGAGGTTGCGCGCGTTCTCCGGGGTCGCGGCGCAGTGCACGTCGGCCAGCGCGGAGATCAGCAGCCGGTTCGTCTCCTCCGGCATCGCCCGGTCGTGGCTGCGCAGGCCGGCCTCGACGTGGACGACGGGGATCCCCAGGTAGTGACCGGCCTGGGCCCCGGCGTTGGCGGTGTTGGTGTCGCCCTGCACCACGACCGCGCGCGGGCGCTGCCGGGTGAAGCGGTCGGCCAGCCGGTCGACCATCGTGGCGACCTGCTGGGCGCGGGTGCCGCCGCCGACGCCGTCGACGGCGGGCGCCAGCGGCTCCAGGCCGCAGGACCGGAACACCGCGTCGGTCAGCTCGGGGTCGTAGTGCTGGCCGGTGAAGACCCCCGCGCCGTCGGCGCCGAGGGCGTGCAGGACGGGGGCCTGCTTGATGATCTCCGGTCGGGTGCCGAACACGACGGCGACCTTCCCGGACAGGTCGGTGCTCTCGTCAGCCACGGCGGGTGCTCCTCGGGGTCAGGGCGTCCAGGACGGGACGGCGGAAGCGCAGGCCGACGGCGGCGAGCGCGGCCGCGGCCAGCGGCAGGGCGGGTCCGGGCAGGGCGTCCGCGGGGACGGTCCTCGCGTTGGCGCCGCAGGTGACGGTGCCGACGTTCACGGCGGCGACGGCACCGTTCAGGAGCTTGATCGTCAGGGCGGTGGCCTGGGTGCTCCCGGCCGGTGCGGGCGGCACGGAGTGCAGGGCCAGGGTCGCGACGCCGGGGACGCTGACCTCCGTGCCCGGCGCGGGCGTCGCCGCGAGGGACAGGACGGTGCTGCCCGCGGTGGTGACCCGGGCGTTGGCGAGGGTCACCGTGCTGCCGGTCGTGGGGGCGGACGACGCCCTGCAGGAGACGAGGACGGCGTCGGCCCTGAGGATCGTGCCCTCCACCGCGGGGGTCACGACCTTCCCGAACGCCCTCACCTCGGGGGTCCCCGGCACCAGGACGACCTGGACCCCGCCGGACCCGCCGCTGGTGGTGCAGACCCCGTCGGTACCGACGCTGATGCGGCCACCGGACCCGACCAGGCCGGCGCAGGCCGCGGAGGTCCCGTCGGCCCCGGCGACGGCGGTCTGCACGAGGGCGCCGGCGGTGATGCCGCCCTGCCCGCCGAGCACCGACAGCGCCGGCGCCTGCGCGCTCGTCACCGGGTCCCCCGACCCGGGGTTCGACGCGCTGACCGTCCCGGAGTGGACCGTCGAGACGCCGAGGGCGCCGACGGTGACCGCGTTGGCGGTGGCCGTGGAGGTGTCGGCCGCGGCCGGGCCCGCCGTCGCCAGCACGAGCGCGGCGGCGCCCGCGCCCCCGGCCGTGAGCAGCGCCGCCCAGGGGCGGCGGGGTGTGGTGTGGTCCATGTCGGCTCCTCAGCTGCTCGGGACGGGGACGGGGACGGGGGCGGGGGCGGGGGT